>JAMDEM010000008.1:0-7020 GCA_023486985.1 Bacillota bacterium | reverse complement strand
AGAAGGGTCAATGGATTGAAAAAATAAGAATTGCGGAGAGCGGAAAAAAATGAACGCTTATTATTTAATTGCCGGGATTTTTTCGTTAATCATAACAGGATATCTTGTATATTCACTTATTTATCCGGAGAAGTTTTAAAGAGGGGGATATTATGGCGGGCAGTATGTGGTTTTTACTCTTCATTTATTTGTTCACCCTGCTGGTATTGAGCATACCGCTGGGACTATTTATGGCGAAGGTGTTTAACAGGGAAAAAACTTTTCTTGATTTTTTGCTGGTCCCGGTGGAAAATTTTTGTTACAGGATTTTTAAAATTGACGCGCGGGCGGAAATGCGCTGGACGCAATACGCATTTGCCCTTCTTGTATTTAATTTAGTTGGCTTGGTATTGCTGTATCTGCTTCAAAGAATTCAGCAATTTTTACCTTTCAATCCCCGGCATTTTGGAGCAGTTGCGCCGGACCTGGCTTTTAATACGGCAGTGAGTTTTGTAACAAATACAAACTGGCAGGCTTATAGCGGTGAATCCACTATGAGCTATCTTGTGCAGATGGCCGGTTTAGCAGTGCAAAATTTTCTCTCTGCCGCGACAGGTATTGCCGTTGCAATTGCGCTGGTACGCGGTATTGTGCGAAAAGAAACAAAAACTATCGGTAACTTCTGGTTTGATTTGACAAGGTCGGTTTTGTGGATACTTCTGCCACTTTCGCTTTTAATAGCCCCTTTGTATATTTGGCAGGGAGTGCCGCAAAATATCCATGCCTATACTGATGTTAACACTCTTGAGGGGGCAAAACAGGTTATCGCCCAGGGTCCGGTTGCGTCGCAGGAAGTAATTAAAGAACTTGGTACAAACGGCGGCGGGTTTTTTAATGCAAACTCATCACACCCGTTTGAAAATCCCACGCCCCTTACTAACTTTATTCAGATTTTGACGATATTTCTTATCTCTGCGGCTTTGTGCATAACCTTCGGCAAGATGAGCGGCGACAAAAGGCATGGCATAGTTCTACTTGTTTCAATGATTTTGCTTTTTGTCACGGGTTTTTTCTTTGCTTATAAATTTGAAAAAGCTGGAAATCCGCAATTTGCCGCGCTTATGCAGAGGGGAACAGTTGAAAACATGGAAGGCAAAGAGGTTCGCTTCGGTGTTTTAAATTCTTCCCTCTTTGCGGTTGTCACCACCTGTACATCCTGCGGCGCCGTAAATTCGATGCATGACAGTTTCACGCCTCTTGGCGGACTTGTTCCGTTATTTAATATTGAGCTGGGTGAGGTTATCTTCGGCGGTGTGGGTTCCGGATTATACGGCATACTTTTGTATGCGATTCTTTCTGTTTTTATCGCAGGTCTTATGGTAGGCAGGACGCCGGAATATCTCGGGAAAAAGATACAATCCTTTGAAGTAAAAATGGTAATGCTTGGAGTTCTTATAAGCCCTGCGTGTATGCTTGTTTTAGCTGCAATAGGCGTTGTAACCGCCGGCGGGATGGCGGGCATCTCAAATCCCGGTCCCCATGGTTTAACGCAGGTTTTATACGCATTTTCATCCGGGGCAGGCAATAACGGTTCTGCTTTTGCGGGTTTGTCGGCTAATACTTTGTTTTACAATATTTTAATGGGGGTTGACATGCTTATTGGCAGGTTTGCAATGCTAATCCCGGTTCTTGCAGTTGCCGGTTCTCTTGCGGAAAAAAAGAAAGTTCCCATGAGCATTGGAACTTTCCCGACTACCGGTTTTCTTTTTGTGGTACTTCTTATCGGCGTGCTCCTGATTGTGGGAGCGCTTACATTTTTTCCGGCGATTTCGCTGGGACCGATTCTGGATCACCTGCAAATGCTTAAAGGCATTTTATATTAAATTATTAAAGCGGGGATAATAAAATGAGTGAAATAAATGTCATCACACAGCAAAAAAACATAACGGAACCTGTAAAGACTCCGAAACCCAAAGCAGGCAAACTTTTTAATTTAAAAATGGTAAAAGGCGCGATAGTTGAATCGCTTAAAAAGCTGAATCCTGTCCATATGGCAAAGAATCCGGTAATGTTTGTCGTTGAAATCGGGAGCATCCTGACAACTTATGAATTTTTCCGCGTCCTTCCATTGAAAGATATGTCCGAGATTATTTTTGTGGGACAAATAACACTGTGGCTATGGTTCACAGTTTTATTCGCGAATTTTGCGGAAGCCATGGCTGAGAGCAGGGGTAAAGCCCAGGCTGATACTCTCAGAAAAACTAGAAAAGAAACTATTGCGAAAAAAATGGTAGAGGGTTCCATTGAAACTGTGGCTTCATCGAGCCTGAAAAAAGGAGATATTTGCGTCTGTGTGCCGGGAGATATAATTCCCAGTGATGGCGAGATTATCGATGGCATAGCAAGCGTGGACGAAAGCGTTATAACCGGCGAGAGCGCCCCTGTGATCAGGGAAGCCGGCGGCGATAGAAGCGCCGTGACCGGAGGAACAAAGGTTTTAAGCGACCGCATAGTTATTAAAATAACTGCAAACCCCGGAGAAACGTTTATCGATCAAATGATTAATCTTGTTGAGGGAGCCAAGCGGCAAAAAACACCGAATGAAATTGCATTGAATATCCTTTTATCCGGCATGACTATAATTTTTATGCTGGCAGTGGTGACGCTTCAGCCTTTTGCCCTGTACTCCGGCACTTCAGTCAGTGTTACAGTCTTGATTTCTCTTTTGGTCTGTCTCATTCCCACAACTATCGGGGGACTGCTTTCCGCAATCGGGATTGCGGGAATTGACCGGGTTATGCAGCATAATGTACTTGCGATGAGCGGAAAATCAGTTGAAGCCGCCGGGGATGTAAATACTCTTTTGCTTGATAAAACAGGTACGATTACACTGGGCAACAGGCATGCGGTTGAATTTATCCCCCTGACCGGAGTTGATTCCGGCAGACTTGCCGATGCCGCACAGCTTTCATCGCTTTCCGATGAAACACCGGAAGGACGTTCAATTGTCGTACTTGCGAAAGAAAAGTACGGCCTTAGAGGAAGGGATTTAGCCGGACAAGACGCTCGCTTTATTCCTTTCAGCGCACAGACCCGTATCAGCGGTGTGGATGTCCATGACCGCAGTATAAGAAAAGGAGCGGCGGATGCGATAATCAATTATGTGAAATCAATAAACGGCGAAATTCCTGCGAAGTTAGATAGTATTACTGCAAAGATCGCAAACACCGGCGGAACACCTTTAGTTGTTGTCGAGAATGGCAGTATACTCGGCGTGATTCATTTAAAGGATGTGGTAAAGGGCGGTATGCGGGAGCGTTTTGACCAGCTTCGCAGTATGGGGATAAAGACAGTAATGATAACCGGTGATAACCCGTTAACCGCCCGTCATATCGCCGAAGAAGCAGGTGTGGATGATTTTCTTGCCGAGGCTACTCCTGAAAACAAGTTGAAACTTATAAAACAAGAGCAGTTCGGCGGCAGGATGGTTGCAATGGCTGGTGACGGCACCAATGACGCACCGGCATTAGCGCAGGCTGATGTAGGCCTTGCGATGCATAGCGGAACGATGGTGGCAAAAGAAGCCGGCAACATGATTGATCTTGACAGCAACCCTACAAAGCTTATTGAAGTGGTTGAAATCGGCAAACAGCTTCTTATAACCCGGGGAACTTTGACCACTTTTTCCATCGCTAATGATGTGGCAAAATATTTTGCAATTATTCCTGCCATGTTTATGGCGAAGTTTCCGGTAATGGAAGTTCTTAATATTATGCGGCTTAACAGCCCTCATTCGGCAATTCTTTCCGCGGTAATATTCAACGCCCTGATAATTATTGCACTGGTTCCTCTCGCTTTAAGGGGAGTATCTTACAAACCAATGAGCGCCGGAGCTATTTTAGGCAAGAATCTTTTGATTTATGGTTTAGGTGGAATTATCGTGCCGTTTATAGGAATTAAATTAATTGATATTATTATTGTAGCATTAAAATTGTCTTTATGATTATTGGCAATTATATGGAGTTTTGGCAGTTTAGGCTTATGGAAAATTATGAAAGGATGTTATAAATGTTAAAGTTAACCGGTTTAGTATTAGCTACGGCTTTGTTATTGTGCGTTGGAGTAAATCGCGCGTTTGCAACACCTTCAAGCACAGTCTGGACTCCGTGCACGATAGACATTCAACCTGCCGGTGTCACACACCTTGGTATCGACAACTATACTCAGGTAGGCGGAACTGAATCATTTGCTACTGATGTCGGACCTGAATGGGGAGTTAATATTTCGAAAAAACTTTCCGCGGAGTTTGGATTTGATGTTCTTACTAACACTGAATCTCCATTATATTTCAATGCAAAGATTGGGTATCGTGAGGACGTGATGTCTAAGGGTTCTCCCGCACTCGAGCTTGGTTTCTTTAATTTTGGCACGAGGAAGGGTGTCACAGATCAGAACATTATTTATCTGCAAACAGGCAAGTCCCTACCCGGAGGAAAAGCCCGGATTCATGCGTGTTATTATGCAGGAAACAGCAATACATTAAAAAGCAGTAACGGGGATATACAAAACACCGGTTTTATGGCGGCATTTGATTATCAGCTGGTTCCCGGCAAATGGGTTTTCGCTGCTGATTACTGCAGCGGCAGGAATGCCGTCGGAGGCACAGGTGCCGGTCTTTATTATTATTTTACCAAAGATATATCTTTGCTTGCAGGACCGGTCTGGTTTAACGACGAGGGCATAAACGGAAAGATGAAGTGGACAACCCAGATTGATATTAATTTCTAAGTTTGTAGGGGACGGGTTTATAAGCAAGCTTGTTTTGCAGTATGACACCACGCAGCAAGACTGCGTGCTTTCCGGATGCAAAATAAGCAAGCTTGTTTTGCAGTATGACACCACGCAGCAAGACTGCGTGCTTTCCGGATGCAAAATAAGCAAGCTTGTTTTGCAGTATGACACCACGCAGCAAGACTGCGTGCTTTCCGGATGCAAAATAAGCAAGCTTGTTTTGCAGTATGACACCACGCAACAAGATTGCGTGCTTTCCGGATGCAAAATAAACAAGTTTGTTTTGCGGGCACGATACTCCGCAGCATAGCTGCAGAGTTTTCAATCGCAAAATCCCGACCAGGTTGTAAGGGTCGAATTTATTCGACTCGATTATGGCGGGTTTGATGAATCAAACCCCACAGGTGATTAGTTGTTTTTCAGGATAAGGAGTGATTTTTATGATGAAAGAACTGCGAACAGCCATTAGGGCTATAATTGTTTTTACAATAATGCTTGGTCTGATTTATCCGCTTGCAGTTACGGTGTTCGCCCAGATCTTTTTTAAATCTCAGGCAAACGGCAGTTTGATAGTAAACCAGGATGGTAAAATAGCCGGCTCCGTACTGATAGGTCAAAGCTTTTCTTCTCCGGAATATTTTCATCCCCGTTCTTCCTTTGCGGGGACCGGCTATGACGCTATCCAGTCTTCAGGGAGTTGTCTGGGTCCTACAAACAAGAAGTTAGTTGAAGCAGTCGCCGAAAATCTCAGTAAAGTACTAAAGGAAAATCCCGGTGTGAAAGCTAAAGATGTACCGGTTGATGCAGTAACCGCATCCGCATCAGGGCTTGACCCGCATATAAGCCCTGAATATGCAGAGTTGCAGATACCCCGTGTCGCAAAGGCACGTTCAATGGATGTATCAGAAGTCAGGGCTCTTGTAGATAAATACACAGATGGCAGACAGATAGGTTTTCTCGGCGAGCCAAGGGTAAATGTGCTCCTGTTAAACCTTGAGCTTGACAGGATTAAGAAGGTTTCCAATAGGAGATAACGGAATGAATTTCGACGAAAATCAAGACAAACAAAATAATGATACAGTTGATTCGTCCGCCCAGAAGCGGGGAAACCTCAAGATATACCTCGGCGCTCTTGCCGGGGTAGGCAAAACATATGCAATGCTTGCCGAAGCTCACCGCCGCTTACAGCAGGGCGAGGACATTGTTGCCGGTATCATTGTGACTCATGGCCGGAAGGAAATAAATAGAATGGCAGCCGGTATTGAACGTATTCCCTTAAAAAATATTGAATACAGCGGCAGGGTTTTTGAAGAGATGGACACTGATGCTGTGATTGCCCGCAGACCCAAAACTGTCCTTGTGGATGAGCTTGCTCATACAAACATTCCGGGCGCCAGGCATGCAAAGAGGTGGCAAAGTGTTAATGAGATATTGGATGCCGGTATAAATGTAATGTCCACCTTGAATGTTCAGCACCTTGAGAGCTTGAATGACAAGGTGTTCGAGATAACCGGAGTACATGTAAGGGAGACTTTGCCGGATTCTGTAGTGGAGACGGCCGATGAGGTGGTTTTGGTTGATATTACTTCAGAGGCGTTGATTGACAGGCTCAGGCGCGGTGATATTTATGACCATACCAAAATTCAGCAGGCTTTGGAAAATTTTTTTCGCGCCGAACACATCAGCGGTTTGAGAGAACTTGCATTGAGGCAGACGGCAGACAGGGTGGACGAAAGACGGCAGGACTGCCTGAAAGAGCAGAAGGAAAGTAAAACAATAAGTGTTTATGAGCGGGTGGCTGTTTTTGTAAAGCTTGATAAAAAATACATAAAGTTTATCAGGCGCGTTTATCGTCTTGTGCGGCGTCTCAATGCGGAGTTCTGGGTGGTTTTTGTCCGTTACCCCGGCATGCGCCTTACATCGGAAGAGGAATCTTCGATGAAAAAATTTCAGAAATTTTCCCATAACTTCGGCGCGGAATTTGTCGAGATTGAGGGTGAGTCAGTTCCTGAAGAAATAATAAATTTTGCAAAAGAAAAGCAAATCACCCTTATAGTTTTAGGACAGTCTTTCAGCTCAAGACTCAGCGGGATTTTAAGGGAACCCATTGTAACAAGCGTGGTCAGGAAAGTCCGCGATATGGATGTATTGATTATAGCTGAATCAGAAAAGCCAGATTCTTAAGTTAAATATTCAGACGGTGCTTTGTTCCTCGAAGTATTTGTTCTTCTCGCCGGCATAATAACCAAA
>JAMDEM010000093.1 GCA_023486985.1 Bacillota bacterium | reverse complement strand
GTTCCCGGGCAAAATTTTATTAAATCCGGATCATTAATATACCCAACATCTTCTATTATTGTTCCGTCCCTGTCAAAAAACACTGCTACATTTTTCATCTTCTCCGTCACTCTTTCTACTGCTTTTTTATAGGATTTCTGGCAACCAGTTTATCCAGAGCTGAAAGAACTTCATCAACTTTAATTTCAGCCATACATTCAAACCTTGCGCATTTCATCTTTATACATTTTTTCGTGCAGGCTATTTTTTCCTTTCTGACTATCTCAAAATCTGCGCCGTAAGGGCGCCATCTTTGAGGAAAATCTTCTTTAAGAGGAAAGATAGCTACAGTGGGAATGCCTAATGCAGCAGCTATGTGCATTGGTCCTGAATCGGGGCAGACAAAGGCTTTGCATTTTGAAATTACAGCCCCCAGAACTTTAAGCGAGGTTTTTCCTGCAATATTTACTGACTTATTCTTCATCTTTTTTTCGATGATTTTAACAAGAGGGGCTTCTTCATTGCTTCCTGTCAATATAATTTTTACTCCATACTTGTCAATTATTGCGTCGGCATATAAAGCAAAGTTTTCCAGTGGCCAGTTTTCTTCTGTTATCTTCATTCCCTTTCCCATATGAAGACCGATTAAATTATCTTCAGCCTTTACATCAAAGGTTTTAAGAAGTTCTTCAGCTACTTTCCTGTCTTTTTCAGACACGGGAAAAGTAATCTCAATTTTTTCATTTCTTATGCCAAGAGGAGCAAGATAATCCATTAAAATTTTTGTCCAATGGCTTTCAGTGTCCCCGTGCTCCGAGCGAACTTTAATTTTATCGTTATAAAGAAAGCTATAGAGAAGCCGTCCGTCCTGTCCTATCCGCCTTGGAATTCCTGCGCGGTAGGTAAGCCACGCTTCCCGGGAAGTTGACCATAGAACAACTGATAAATCAAAGCCGCTTCTTTTTAGTGTTTCCAGGTCTTCCCTGAAGCTTCTCTCTTCCCAACCTATAATATTTGATACATCAGGGTTGCCTTCAAATATCCCTGATGTGGAATTTTTTACCATTACAGTAATATCGGCATCAGGAAAATTTCTTTTCAATGCTCTTACAACGGCGGTAGAAAGCAGAACATCCCCTATTCCGCCGTGAGTATGGATTATTAATATTTTTTTAAAATCTTTTTCAGGTTCTTTCATCTTTTATGATTTTTCATTAAAATCCACTTCAACTGCAATGTGCGCCAGAAAATTCTCAATTTAAAATTTAAATTTCTAAAACTGTTTCTTAATCTCATCATAAAAGTTTGCCTTTTAATAATGGCATCAAAGCGGGAAAGTTCTTCTTTAAATTTTTCATTGATTCCCTCAATTACGGGTTTCATTGAGGGCGGATGGCTTTTTTTAAATTGTATACAATGCATTGCATTTCCGTCAAGCAGCCTTTCGTGACTCATATTCTGAGCTGATTTATTTTCTTCATCGCCCAGCGTGCCGTAGTGGCGCAATTTTCCCAGAATATCCTTAAGGGGAAAACAGTATCCGTAATGAAAATATATGTAAGGCGTGGCGAGCCTTTCACCTTTAAGATTTACCAGTTTTTCGTGTACATCTCCTTCCCAGCGCACATCAGGATAAAATCTGAAAATTAAATTATGCCTGCGGTCCAGGGAGGTAAAATAATCAAAAGTCTGCACAAATTGATAGAAATAGCCGTCAACTACTCCATACCTTTCGGGAAGATTTGGAAGAATCTTTCTGGTAAGAGCAGTAAAAGACGGGGCATGAACCTCGTCGCAGTCCTGCATTATAACCCAGGAATCATTTTTTACGGACTTTTTGATATAATCCAGGCAGAGATTCCTTGCCGGAGCAAAACCTTCAAATTCACTGAAAATCAGGTGAACTTTTCCATTTTTATATAGCTTTGACTCCCTCACTACCCCAAGATTAGAATTGCCGGGGTCACTGCTGTTGTCATTCAATACAAGGAGGTCAACGGCATCAGCAATGCTTTCAAGCATCGCTCCAAGAAAAGGCTCGGGCCTGTTTGACATTATGGCAAGAGCAATTATCATGATGCCAAATTCTTTCTGTATAATTCAATATAATTATCTGCCATGGTATTTACGGAAAAAAAAGTTTCAGCTCTTTTCCTTCCCTCAGCTCCCATCTTTTTAGCCAGCTCAGGATTTTCCAGAAACTTTAAAATTGCACCTGCAAGAGCTTCTGAATCCTCCCTGTCAACCATAAAGCCGGTTTGTCCGTCATCCACTACCTCCTGCACTCCACCAACCCTGAAACCTGCAACCGGCTTTGAATAAGCCATTGCTTCCAGAGCCACAAGTCCAAAGGCTTCTTCAAGAGTGGGAAAAACAAAGATGTCCAGGCTTTCAAAAACTTCCCTTATATCTTCTTTATAGCCTGTGAAAATTACACTTGAGCCAAGGTTTAATTCCTCGGCAAGCTTCTCAAGATTTTTCAACTCCGGACCTCCTCCGGCAACAAGGAAAAAAACTCCCGGAAATTTATCAAGAACAAGCCGGGCAGACTTTAGAAAGAAGCTCTGCCCCTTTGAAGGAAGAAGACTGCTTACAACGCCCACTAAGGGAAACTGCCTCCTTGAGGCTGATACTTCATTATTTAACGTCTTAAAATAATCCAGGTCAATTCCGTTATAAATAACTTCAAGCTTCTCCGCTGGAAAATTCATAGAAAGCATGTGGGTTTTTACCGCATTTGACACGCAGATTATTTTTGATGTTAAGTTGTCGTAAATCCAGCGGCAGAATCCGCTTATCCCGTTTGAAAGCATATTATGTTCTGTTTTAATGACGCCTTTGTGTCCGGAAAGTCTTGCAGCCAGCGCGGCAAGGATGTGATCCCTTGTTGCCTGCGCTGCAACCAGATCAATTTTTTCTTTTTTGATTAATGATGCCAGCTCGCCTACTGCTATAATATCAACTTCATTCCTCATACGAACAGCCCTGCAGGGAACTGTCCTTTCCCTGCACTTTTCTGCAAGAGCAGATTCGGGCTGGGCGGCAAGAATAATTTCAACACCCTTTTCCAGAAGTTTTGACCGGACAGTCAGGGAA
>JAMDEM010000147.1 GCA_023486985.1 Bacillota bacterium | reverse complement strand
CTCAGCCCGGTGATCCTCCGAATCAGAGTTATAACATGAAGAGATTTACGGGTCAGATGCAGGAAGATGAAACTTCACTTCTGTATCTGAGAGCAAGATATTATGATACAACTCTGAGAAGGTTTATATCGAAGGATCCGTATAAGGGAAAGATTTCTGATCCACTTTCGTTAAGTCCATATTTATATTGCCGGAATAATCCTGTTGTAAAAGTTGATCCTTTTGGTAACGAAGAGAGTTTGTGGGAGTGGTTTAAAAAGTTTTTAAAGGATCCTTCTTCTACACTTACTCCTACTCCAAAGAAGACACCTATGTCTCAAGAAGAACAAGCTGAATCTATCAAACGTTACCAGACTCTCGACCCAGGATCAAATGAATTACCAAATATAAAAGATCCTGATTCTAAGAAAGTAATAACAAATCTAAACGACCCAAATTCATATCTTGATGCCGCGGGGACTGCTTTGTTTGTTGTAGGATCGCTTTTGGGTGTATCAGAATTTACTTCAGCGGAAAAATTTATGAGATATAATAAAAAGGTGTGTAAAAAGTAAATAATAAGTTGGCGGCGTATCCTTTAATTGTCAAACAATACAAAAAGAAAGGATGACGCCACCGTGATAAAGGATACTACGGGAAAAGGAGAAAAGTCAAGAGTAACTTATGAGGGACTGGAAGGGATTGTCCGGCTGAAAGCGCAGGAATTCATTCAGGATATATTGGAGGAAGAGATTAACGATTTTTTAGGAAGAATGAAATCTGAACGGATTAAAGACGGTGTTGATTTTCAGCCGGGCTACCGTAACGGGCATGGGAAGCCCCGCCGGCTTTCGTTAATGAGCGGAACCATAAATATCAGTCGGCCCCGGTTAAGGAAGGCTGAAGGGTTTGAAAGCAAGGTCTTGCCGTTATTTAAGAGGAAGACGAAAGAGATAGAGAATGTGCTTCCTGAACTGTATTTACATGGATTGGCCAAAGGGGACTTTGAACTTGCCTTGCGCGGATTATTAGGAGAAGGGGCACCTTTGTCCGCAGCTTCCATCCAGCGGTTGAAAGCAAAGTGGCAGATTGAATATGAAGAATGGCATCGGCAGGATTTATCGGCACTTCAGGTAGTGTATCAATGGGCGGATGGTATTTATGTGAAAGCCGGCTTGGAGAAGGACAAGGCGGCATTGCTGGTGATAATAGGGGCATTGACTAACGGTAAGAAGGTTTTGTTAGCCTGTGAGAGCGGCTATCGTGAGAGCAAGGAATCCTGGCTTGGGGTTCTCAGAGATTTGACGAATAGGGGTCTTAAGCTTGGGAGGCTGACGATAGCAGACGGACATCTTGGGATATGGTCTGCCCTGGGAGAGATGCATCCTGAAGGTGAGGAGCAGCGCTGCTGGAATCACAAGATACTCAATGTTCTGGATGCGATGCCTAAAAGAGTGAGGGATGAGGCATCAGAGTATCTGAAGAAGATTCCTTATGGTGAAACAAGAAGGGAGTGTGAGAAACTGCGGGATGAATTTATCAATCGTTATCGCAGGTGGTTTCCTAAGGCTGCAGAGAAGCTGGTTAGTGACTGGGATCGCATGGTGACTTTTTATTCATATCCGAAAGAGCACTGGCAGCATATTAGAACTACAAATGTGGTGGAATCTCCATTTAGCTCCACCCGGCTAAGAACAAATGCAGCAAAGAGATTTAAAAAGGTCGTCAATGCGACAGCGATGATTTGGAAATTGTTACAGGTTGCAGAGAGGAATTTCCGGACTTTGAAGGGATATTGGTTGTTACCTGAAGTTTATGCCGGAAAGAGATTTGTCAATGGGGTTATGGTATCAGAGATAACTTTACTTGAAAGGAAAGCCGCCTAAATGAACTTTTACACACCTTTTTATTATATCTCGGATACTGGTAATCTTTACGTACTTAATACTATTGATTCATCCCAAGTAGCTGTTATTAAAGATGTCCCCAGTTACTATAATATTTCATGGTCACCTGAGTCTAACAGATTTCTTTTCAATCGCACCAAAACTCAGTTGTTTATATATGATTTGCGAAACAAAATGTTAAAGATATTTGGAGAGGGAACAGAGGGTGCTTGGTCCCCTTGCAGGGAGGAAATAGCCTGCAGAAGCAGTGACGGAAGATATTTAATAATTTACAGTATTTCTGCTGAAATTATCAGTTCATTCAAAGTAAGTGATCCATACAGAATTTGCTGGTCTCCTGATGGAAATTATTTAGCGTATTTTCGTGATTTTTGGTTTTTTGACTCAGGAGTTTCTTATCTAGAAATATCTAATAGGAATGGTACTGCAAAAAAAGTTGTATATGAAGATGGAAGTTCTTTAACTAGTTATCTCAATTGGGTTGAGTAGTTTAAAGTTTTTTATGACACAGTTGTTTTTTTAATAATTAAGTGTAGCAGATACAAAATTTGTATAAATCATCAAAGGATAAATTATGAGAATGCCAAAAATTTATATAAAAAAAGAAAGCTTTATAGAAACTTTTGCAGTTTTATATTCATGGGGAATCTTGCTATTATTATTAATTTCTTTTGCACCAATTCAAGAGCCGCTTGACAGGATTTTACTGTCCAATTTTCTTTTTCTTGGGACAGAGCGCATATTGATATTGTATATTATAATTTGGATGACATTGACTACTGCAATTACAATGGCAATTTTTCGCCGTCGTTCTTTTTTAATTTTTATTTTATGCGGAATAATAGAGACTTTTATATTTATAATAGCGTCCCTTCCAATAATATGGGTGCCATTTATTCCAATTTTAAGTCCTTTAGTAATGATTCCCGCACTATATCTTTCAAGCGTGGGTTTAAGTTTTAGTATCAGACGGATGTTTCGTCTTTCTATAGCTTCATTAAAAATATGGAGATATGGAGGTTACATATTTGTAATCCCGATTTTTTGGTTTGCACATTATTCTACAAAAACTGGTTTAGCTGACACTGGATTATTTTTTTGCGCCGGATGTTTATTATTGGCTGCTACATTAGGTGCAGCAATTATTCAGCTTGAAGTCTTACCAAGGAAAGTTTAATTCTTATAGTGGTCGGGTGATGTTAAATGAAGCTATAGCGGAATATAAGAAAGCCATTAAGATTAAACCTGATAATGCTGGAACACATTGCAATCTTGGGCTTGCTTATTATAAAAAGGGCATGTTAAATGAAGCTATAGCGGAATATAAGAAAGCCATTAAGATTAAACCTGATAATGCTGGAACACATTGCAATCTTGGGCTTGCTTATTATAAAAAGGGCATGTTAAATGAAGCTATAGCGGAATATAAGAAAGCCATTAAGATTAAACCTGATAATGCTGGAACACATTGCAATCTTGGGCTTGCTTATTATAAAAAGGGCATGTTAAATGAAGCTATAGCGGAATATAAGGAAACTATTAAGATTGACCCAAAAAATGCTAATATAATATATTATAATCTGGCATTAGCTTATTATAAGAAAAAAGAATACAAATTAGCTATTCAATATTGTGACAAAGCTATCCAGCTCGGATTTAAACCAGATTCTAAATTTCTAAAATCCCTTGAGCCATATAGGAAAAAGAAGTAAATTTTTGCAAAGAATTTTAGTAAGCTACTTCTTCTCTTTTTTCTCCATCTCTTTTTTCATGTTCTGAAAGAAAGAAACCACCCGCTTGTCATCTTTAAATTTCTTCAAAGCGGAATCAATCATCTCAAATGCTTCCTTACTGTACTTGCCTCTGAAAAAAAGTTCGGCAATAACCGCATAGCTTTCCGCATTTTCAGGATCCCTCTTAATTATTTCTTTTTCCTGATTTATGGCTGAATCAAGCTTCCTGGACGCCACATAATAATTAAATAAAGAAAGACGGTAGTCCCTATTATCGGGAGAAAGATTCACTGCCTTTTCCCCCAGCGCTGCAGCCTGCTTGAAATCCTTTTTTGCAAAATAAATGTCTGCCAGGTGAGCATAAGGGATAGCAAACTTTGGATCAAGTTCTATGGCTTTTTTGTAATTATATATAGCCTTCTCTATTTGAAATGCCTGCCTGTAATAAGCAGCAAGATTAGCATAAGCATTTGCATCATTGGGGTCTTCATTGACTCTTTTCTGCCAGTCTTCGATATCCTTCTGCACATTAGCTTTTCCATGTTCGGCTGTGCCGGGCGCCTGTCCCTTTTGACCGAAAGAGCCTCCTACAATAATTCCCACACAGCTTATGCCAAAAACCACCACCAGCGCCCATGTTACTATATTAACAAATGAATTCATCTTTTTTCCTTTGGCATCAACCTTGCCTTCCACGGGCTTCGTTGAAACTTTCCTCTTTTTTACCGGTATTTTGGATAGGGTCATTAAATTTCTCCTTTCTAAATACTGTCATCCCCCTCACCCTCTCCCCGGAGGGGCGAGGGTATTTTGTTTGCCCGTTCGGGGAACGGGCGCTACTCCCATCTCCCCAAAGGGTGAGGGAATTAAAACCGGGATTGCTTCGGCGTTCCCTCGCAATGACAATCCCTCTCACCCTTGCCCACTCATAGAACAGGCGCTACTCTCCACAGGGAGAGGGAATAATTAACTCCCCTCACCCCTCTTTAGCAAAGAGGGGGATAATAACCTGCTCCGCAAAAGAGATGATAAAGGTGAAAGGTGCTAAAGCATCTCTATAAAGCTTTCAATTCTTAAACGCGTTCTTGCATCCATTGCTCCGGGCTTATCGCCTTCCAGCGTAAGAACCGGCACATCAAGAGAGTCCCTGAGGATTATATCCTCAATTTGATGATGACAAAAGCTCTGCACATAATGGATAACTCCCTGAACCCCTCTTTTTTTTACTTCTCTTTTTATGTCTTCAATTCTTCCTTTAATATCGTACGGATAAGTATAAGAAAGATACTGACCCAGGAGACCGTCACATTCAGGATTCATGGCAAACTGTCTTTGAACTTCATTAAAGACAACTCTTGCACCCTTTTCCTCAATAAACCGGTAAAGGTCTGAAAGGACCGGGGGAACCCCGGCAAAGCCAAGTCTAATATTTTTCTTTAAAGGCGCTCTTTCCTTTATTTCCGAGAAAAAATCATCTACCTCTTTTTCAAATTTTTCCGGGTCCTGATTAAAATCGCTTGAAGACACCAGATAATAATGGTTTTCCTGCCCGGTTATAACATTTTCTTCCCATGTGAGCCGGTCAAGGGTTTGAAGCTTCTTCCTTAAATTTATAAGTTCCTGCCTTTTTCCTTCTGCCGCTTCGATTGTTGTGCCGAGAGCTCCAGCCAGTTTTTGCATCTGATCGGACAAAAAAGTCATGTCTTTATCAAAAGGATAGGCAAAGGGAAATATCTTCATTCCGTTATGCTGCAACGTTTCCACCATGGCTAGGGTATTGGTGCAGTCCCCTTGAGTCACAGCAATAATTTTATTTATATAGGGATTTTTCTTAACCGCGCCGTACATCCCTTTAACCCAGCAGCAGGTATTGCCGGGATAGCCTCTCTGTTCGGCAACTCTTACCAGTGCCGGTGGATCAGAATCGGTAATAAATATGTTGTTGAGGTCTACGGGAGTAAAACCTGCGGCAAGAACAATCTCAACGGGTATGGTGGTGGTAATTCCTATTTTTTCAGCCATGCGTAATTACATACAGAAATTCTGCTGCGCTCTTTCATCGCCATGAAGTTTCTGCGAAAGAATCTCCCTTAATTTAACTATAATTCTTGAGTGCATCTGGGACACTCTTTGTTTTGTTACCCCCAGATCAGCGGAAATCTTTTCAAACGACACTCCCTCAAAATAATGCATCTTCATTATATATTGTTCTCTTTCATTAAGACTTTCCACTGCCGCCTTTAAAATTTCTCTCTCTTCACGGAACTCAACTTCAACAGAAGGATCTATTGCTTTTTTGTCCTCAAGGGCATCAAGAATAGTTATCTCTTCATCATCCGACTGAACCGATATCGGTTGGTCAAGAGACAGCAGGTATATGGAACCAAGATTGGCGATAAGGTCATAAACTTCAGCAGTGCTTATTTTAAGCTCTTCAGCCAGTTCCTGCCCGGTGCCTGCTCTTCCATAGAGAGTGGTTAACTTCTCCATGGTTCTCTGGAGAGTCCTTGCCTTAACCCTGGTACGCTCGGGAACCCAGTCCAGCGAGCGCATTCCGTTATAAATGGACCCCCGTATTACAGGGGTGGCATAAGTTTCAAATTTAACCCCCCGCTGGAGGTCAAACTGTTCAACCGCCCTCATTAATCCAAAAACTCCGTCACTGACGAGATCTTCCAGATCCACGCCGGAGCGGAGCTTCTTTATAATCCCTATTGCAATCTGGCGCACCAGAGGAAGGTAAGCTTGAATTAAAGCATCTCTGGATTCCTTATCTCTGGATTCTTTAAACTTCCTCCAAAGCTCGGAAGTTTCTGCCATTCAATTGACCTCCTCTGGCAACGTATAAACTGTTTGGAGAAGAGGTTCTAAGGAAAACTACAGAGTCTGCTTCAACTGCTGATAAAGAACGTTTGCCAGACCTATTCCATCAGCCTGTGACCATGCTTTTGCTCTTTCTTCATCCATCATCCCGTTGTAAAGCTCTTCGTCTTTCCCGCTTCCGAAAAGCTCGGTCTTGGGAATAGACTTTCTCATCTGAGCAAAAAGCTGGGTAAGAAATAAAGACTCAAACTGCTGGCAGGTTTCCTTTAACTTTGCCTCTTCCTTAACTTTGGAGGGGGTTAAGTTAACTGCCTGGTTAATGGGTTGCGGGGTAATCCCCTCTATCTGCATCCTCCTCCGCCTCCTCTATATTCAAGAAATTTATTGGTCAATCCTTTTTATTTTGCGGGCGCAATATCCCGCGTAATAAACTTGCTTCTTACGCCTTCTGAATCTGGTTTGCCTGCCTCATCATCTCATCGGCAGCCTGGACACTTTTGGAGTTTATTTCATAGGATCTCTGAGCCTGGATGATGGCAATCATTTCTTCAACCACATTGACATTGGATTTTTCCAGAAAACCTGCAGCCAGAACTCCAAGACCGTTTGCACCTGCCTTATCGGTAGTCTTGTCTCCGGCAACCGGCGTCCACTCATAAAGGTTTCCGCCGATTGATTTCAAGCCGGCAGGATTAAGAAATCTGGTGAGCTTAATCTGTCCAAGCTCTACCGGCTTTGTGCCGTTTATGGGAGTTCCCATGACTTTGCCGTCCGGTCCGATTCTAACATCCGTGACATTGTTGGGAATCTTTACCCCAAGGGAATACCCGCCGCTTACACACAAATTTCCCTGACCGTCAAGTTTGAAGGCGCCATCCCTGGTATATGCCTTTTTCCCGCCAGGCAGGTTGACCTCGAACATTCCGTCGCCCGATATTGCCACATCAAAATTATTGCCCGTCTGCTGAATGCTTCCCGTTGTAAATATCTTCTGGGTGGATGCGGCTCTCACGCCAAGACCAATCTGGGTTCCTGCAGTAGCTTCGGTTCCCGGGCCCTGCATGTTAGCATAAAGCAAATCCTCAAAATCAACTCTTGACTTCTTGTAGCTCGTAGAGTTAAGGTTGGCAAGGTTGTGGGAAATGTTGTCAATGTTTAACTGTTCCGCCATCATTCCAGAAGCAGCGGTATAAAGAGCTCTCATCATTTGTAACCGACCTCCCTCAATTTATATAAATTTTACTTTACTCTTCCAACTTCGTTGGTTGATTTGCCGAGCATCTGATCCTGAGTCTGGAGAATTTTCTGGTTTGCCTCATAGGCTCTCATTATGGTCATCATATCAACCATTTCCTTTACGGCGTTCACATTCGCCATTTCAAGATAGCCCTGTTGTATTTTGCAATCCCCTGAAACCGCTCCGCCTGAGGAAGCTACAAAATTAGCCGCTCCCACTTTCTGCAAAACTCTGGTGTCGGCAAATGATGTTATAAGCAATTTGTCTATTCCTTTATCTCCAACTATTACTTCTCCATCATTGTTTACCTTGAAGTCTGTGCCCTTAACCTTTATCGGTCCCTTTTGTCCAAGGACAAACGAGCCGTCCGCCGTTATAAGATAACCGGTTGTGCTGAGTCTAAAAGCACCGTTTCTGGTGAACTTTATGCCGTCGGGGCTCTGAATGGTGAAGAAGCCCTTGCCGTTGTCATCAAGAGCAAGGTCAAAATTATTATCAGTAGCTTTAAGCGAGCCCTGTGCATAGTGTGTGGCTGTCTGGGTGAAGAGCCCTCCTGAAGATTCAATGCCTCCGCCCACAGGCATATACCCGCCCTGGGTATCAGTGCCTGTAAAACCCATCTCCTTGTTGAGAACATCATTGAATGAAGAAACCAGCAGGGTATCCTTTCTGTAGCCCGTGGTTCCAACGTTGGCAAGGTTATTTGCAACAACATCCTGCTTTGCCATCATTGCCAGCATTCCCTGGGTTGCCATTTTCATTCCTTCTAACATATGCTTGCACCTCCCTTAAAATTTACAAAAACCTTTTTACTCTTTGATAAATTCTTCTTCCATATCCGATACGAAAGATATTATCTGTGCCATCAGCTTATAAATTTTTTCCGGTAATATATTTTCAGAATAATTATTTTCCATCTCACGCACTCACATCAATTCTTTCCATGGTTTCAAGTTTCTCCGGCGCAAAAACAGGTCTTAATTCCGGGTTTATTTTAAAAAGAACTTCGCCAATCTGATAAGGAATTCCGGTTAATCTTTCTGTAAGTCTTCCCATCCGCTCCTTTATATACTTCCCAGCCTCAGGGCTGTCAGTTCCGACTTCTAAATTTATTATATCACCTGCGATATCCACTGAAAAGCTTATCTTTCCCAGATTCTCCGTATCCACGGTAAACTCTATCCTGAAGCTTTCGCTTTCCGTTGTTTTTTCCTTTGCCTGACCCTTTCTTCTGGTTATTTTAAGCTCGGCAGTGAGATTTTCGTCCCTTAGCTTTATTGGAACCTGCATGTAATAAACTTCCGAACCCGGGTTCTTCTGCTGTAAATTCAACATGCGCTGGGCGGCAAAGTTTTCCTCAAGACCTTTCATTAATGCTACCGCTTTTTCAATAAGCCCATTCTCTTCTGCATCTCCGCTTATTCCCTTCGCAAGCCTTTCCGTATGCTTTGCCATGCCTTCCGGTTCTTTCGCCTTTTTTATTCCTGCTTCTTCTGCCAGCCTGATAAGGACGGCTTCCATATTTTCCTTCCTGCCTGACTCTATAATATAACGCTCAACGAGGCTGGAAAAGGCACGAATCCTTTGATTTTTTGAATCACGCTCCAGAATCTCCCTGAAGTACTGCTGGACATTAAAGAGCTGCTCCCCCAGCCGCGGATTCTGTTCAAGAAACCATGCCAGGACAGTCACATTTTCCCGGCTTAAGGGGATGGAATTTGCCTTCAGGAATCCGGCGGCCGTCATTGAAAACTGGCTTTTAAAACTTTCCCCTTCCAGAGCCTTTCCCATCTGGCTCATATTCTCCCGGGAGAGGGGAATTCCGAATTCCACCATGGTCTTAGCCATATTCACATTTTCTTTTGTTGCAGGAACTTTTATATTTTCAAGGTTCAGCACTAAATCTGATTCACTTATCCCGGCAGTGTTAAGAGCTTTAAAGATATTTGTCCCTTCTTCTCCTTCCTGTCTCACGGCGGGTCCTGCCGCAGGCTTCCACTGCTGTCCGCCCGCAGATAAAACCCTTAAAATTTGTTCGTTCCCCGATGGGCTTGAGATATTCACTTTTCACCATTCCCTGACAAGAAAAGAGAAGATTTTGCCTCAAGTTAATTATACAAAAACCCTATTACCATTATATTAACAGATTGTTAAAAAAATGTTAACATTCTGGTCCAAAACCTTATTTTACCTGCATTCCCGCTCTTTGAAGAGCTGGCGGCGGAAGGAAAAAAAAAAGAACCGCAGAACTAACTTAAAACTTAATACTAAAAGCAAAAGAGGTTTTTTTGAAGGCACCCAGGACAATAATTTATGAATTAATCATTATGGCTCTGGCTGCAGCTATCCTTATTGCTTTTCTGCTGGAATTTCAAAACTTAATCATCCACCATGGGACCGGAAATTTCATGACCCGCTGGTACATGGCAGGTGCATTGATAATCGCTTGCTTCTGCCAGATTTTCACGCTCAACATTCCAGGACAGGGCATTTTAAGAGCCTCCTTCCCTGTTTTTTACGCCATCTCATTCATTTATGGTCCTTCTGTCACTGTATTGGTAGTTCTTATCTCTTTCCTCTTCTCAATTGTAATAGAGTACAGAAATAAAAGAGATATTGTTTCAGAACTATTTGACGCCGCCGTCTGGATAATTACCTTTGCGGTTACCGGCTTAACTTTTCTTCTCATGTACAAAGAAGGCGGCTTCTTCGGAGCAGGGGAATGGGAAATAACCGCTTTGAATCTTTTTGCCATATTTATTTCTGCTTTATTCGGCATTGTTGTAAACGATGAAGTTATGACTCTGAAAAAGGTCTTTAAGGAGCGCACTTCTATCTATAATATCTTTTACATCAATAACTCCCGTGCAAAAATTTATGTTCTTATTCTGGCTCCCACGGGAATTTTAATTGCCTTCCTTGCCACGCGGGAGCCTCTTGGTCTTTTATTCCTTGCCATGCCTATGATAATAATGTACCGCTCCCTTAGAAGCTTTACGGAACTTCTCTCCGAGGCAAAAGCCACCCTTGAAATTCTGGCTGACACGGTTGATAAAAGAGCTGATTTTAATAAAGATCATTCCCGCCGGGTCGAAACCTATGCCAAAAACATTGCCCGCCAGATGAGACTGCCCGAGGAGGAAGTGGAACGCATAGCTTCAGCAGCCAGAATCCATGACATCGGAAAAGTAATCATAACGGACTTTATTTTAAAAAAGCCTGAAAAACTGAGCGCGGAAGAATATAATGAAATAAAAAAACACCCTGAAGTGGGCTTTAATGTGGCAGGCAGGCTTCATATATACAGGAAAGAAGCTGAAATAATAAGATGCCACCATGAAAGATATGACGGCGCAGGATATCCTCTGGGTTTAAATGGCGGCAGGATTCCCCTGGGCGCAAGAATTCTTGCAGTGGCTGAAGCATACGATTCTATAACTGTTGATAAAGCGTACAGAAAAGCCCTGGAGCCGGCCGAAGCTGCCGAAGAAATAAAAAAAGGAAGGGAAAACCGCTATGACCCTCAAGTGGTTGACGCATTCCTTAAGACAATAAAAAACATGTATTCACTTTAGCCCCACAGCTTTAACCCTTACGTTGTTAAGAGCAAATTATTGTGGTATAATACATCTTGATTATGGACTTAAACCCTGTATTGGGGCATTCTTATAGCAATGTAAATACGTAAGGAGGTCTTCAGGTGGAAAATCCAATATCGGGTGTCATCTCCTTTCTGAACAAAGGCGGATTGGTTATGTACATCCTGGTTATAAGCTCCGTGGTTCTTATTGGTCTTATAATGGAGCGATTTTATTTTTTTTGGAAAAGTGCTTCGGACCACGACTGGTTTATTCAACACATGGCAAACTACATTCAGCAGGGAAAAATTAGTGAAGCTCTTGCGCTTCTCCAGCAGTCGGACGGCCCCCTTCCAAGAACTTTCGAAGCATCATTGATAAGATTTGACCGGGAAAAACATGAAATTGAGGAAGCGGCTAATAACACAATCGCGGAAGAGCGCCTGGGAATGGAAAAATCTCTTGCTATAATAGGAACAATGGCAGTTGTAGCGCCATTCATAGGGCTATTTGGGACGGTTGTAGGAATAATGCATGCCTTTGAAAGCATTGCTCTTAAAGGCGGAACAGGACCTGAAGTGGTTGCAAAGGGAGTTGCCGAAGCCCTTATCACAACAGCGGCAGGGCTTTTTGTGGCTATAGTTGCCGTTGTATTCTTTAACTTCTTCAATGGAAAAGTCAAAAACATCGTGCAGAGACTTACAATTTCTTCCACAAAGCTTAATGAAATAATAAGTTATGCAAAACAGGAAAAAGCAACAGCGGCTGCTGCCGCTGCCAAAAAAGTTGCTGTTGACGAAACGGGTCAGTATGCCGTCAAGGGACCTATAACAGAGCAAGCCTGAGGAGGTGAGACGATGGCAGTAAAGGGAAATTCCGGCAATGACGATGTAATGGCAGAAATCAACGTTACGCCGCTCACCGACGTTCTGCTGGTCTTGCTCATTATCTTTATGGTTACCGCCACGGCAATAACTTCCACGGCATTTAATATAAAACTGCCCAAAGTTGTTACAAAGGAAGAGGCAGACGTCTCCGATATAGTAATAAATGTTACAAAAGACGGGGATATTTTCGTCGGCTCCCAGAAAATAGGGATGGACATGCTTCCCACTCAACTGGCAAAACTTGCTTCAAAGAAGCATACTTCAAAAGTAGTGATAAAAGCGGATACTTCTGTCCAGTACGGACTGGTTATCAGGGTTATGGACAGCGCCAAAAAGGCAGGCTTAACGTCAATCGCTCTTGCCAACGAAACTGTCGGAGGCCCCGGCGGACCATGAGTAAAAATACATGAGCAGCATAGCTTTTACGGGTTAATCACCGAGGAAACTGCCGATGCTAGAACGGCAAACTCCTGAAGAGAAAGGGTTTCGCCCCGCCTGGAAGGGTCGATCTTTGAAATCTTAAATATTTGATTCCAGCCCTCAAAATCAATTGAAGAAGAAAATCCCAAAAGAGCATTTTTTATCTTCTTTCTGCGCTGATTAAAAGAAGCTCTTACAAGCCTGAAAAGAATTTTCTCATCAGCTTCAACAGGCGGATTGCTTCTTGCTTTCATCATGATAACCGCTGATTCTACTTTCGGCTTTGGCTTGAAGGAGGTGGCAGGCACCTTAAAAAGAATTTTCGATTCTGAGAAATATTCCACCATAAGGGTTATTGCGCCGTAATCTTTACCTCCCGGCGCCGCAGTCAGCCGCTTGGCAACTTCTCTTTGAACCATGAGAATCATGTAATCAATATAGCGGTTATGCTTTTCAAGAAGAGTGCTGATAAGAGGCGTTGTAAGATAATAAGGTATATTGGCGACAATCTTCCACTTGCGGGATGAGGCAGAAAAAATTCCGCCCAGGTCAAGCTTTAAAATATCAGCGCGGATTATTTCAAGATTAGAAAAACGCTCCTTCAGTTTTTCAAGGAGGGGAGTAAATCTTGAATCCATTTCCACCGACACAACCCTGCCGGATTTTTCAGCCAGTGCAGTGGTAAGCTCGCCGGAACCTGCGCCGATTTCCAGAACACAATCGGAGGCAGTAAGCTTTGCCCGCTCAATTATTCTTTCAAGAATCTGCTTGTCAACCAGAATATGCTGTCCCAGACTTTTTCTAAGCCTTATTTTGCGATCGAAAACTCTGCAGCTTTGCTGCGGAGTGTCCTGCCGCAAAACAAACTTGCCCGAAGGGCCACCCTGCAGTCTTGCTGCAGGGTAGTTTATTGAATCATTGAAATTTTTATTATCCATATGAAGGAATTATTCTTGAAAATTATGTCTTCTCCTATGAAAAAATTTAAAATGAGCTAAATCAAGAGGATTTTTAAAATCCTCGGCAAAAATAAGCAAAGCTTGTTTTCTCACATTATTTCACTGGCGTGCGCCTTTGATTTTAATAGTTAGAAAAGAATAGACTTTTATGATAACAACTTATCTTTGCAGAAAAAAAGGAGTTCTTGAGAAGAACATCCCGATGGATGAGATAGAATCCGTTCTTGACCATCGTGACAATCTCCTCTGGATTGACCTATTCAAACCCACTCTTGAGGAGATTAATTTTCTCAAAAAAACTTTTGATTTTCATCCCCTTGCCCTTGAGGACTCAATTCATCTGGGCCAGAGATCAAAGCTCGATGAATACGACGGATACGTATTTATAGTGCTTCATTCAATTGAACTTTGCAGCGTCAAAGAACTTGAAGAAGCAGAAGAATCAGAGAATGTTACTTTTACGCAGGTTGCCTGCTTTGTGGGGAAAAATTATCTTGTAACCATCCACCATGAGCCTGCCTGCACAATAAAAAACACCATGAAAAGGTGCGAGGATGACGACAGGGTAATGCGTAACGGCGTTGGTCCTCTCTTTTACAATCTGGTGGATGTTACGGTGGATGAATACTTCCCCATATTGAATTACTTTGACGAAAGCATTGATGAGCTTGAGGATATGATTATTGAAAATCCTTCAAAGAAGCAGCTTAACAAGATATTTACTTTAAAGAAGGAGCTTGTGGGCTTAAGAAAGATCTGCGGTCCTACGAGGGAAGTTTTGAACACCATAAATGACAGGCCTCTCCCGCAGTTTACGCCGGAATCCCGGATGTATTTCAGGGATGTTTATGACCATGTAATCAGAATTTATGATATGATAGATACATACAGGGATCTTTTGACAAACGCAATGGAAATTTATCTTTCCATGGTTTCAAACCGGCTAAGTGAGGTAATGAAGAGGCTTGCTATTGTAGCAACAATTTTTATGCCAATTACCTTTATTACAAGCTTTTTTGGAATGAATGTAAAGTTTGCTTATGGATTACTGGAAAAAGAAACTGTCTTCTGGGGCATCACGGTAGCAATGGCAGGAATAACCATGGCAATGCTCTGGCTTTTTAGAAAAGCCAGGTTTTTATAGTTTGACGATTCTGTCATTTCGCCCCCTCTCCCCGGAGAGGAGAGGGAAACTTTGCAGAACATTCCCGCCTATTTGGGAAGAGGATAAAGCGAGGGGCAAAGCAAGGCAATGACTTGCAACATTCTGAATTTAGAAAGGTGAAGTATTTTGGGAAAACACAGCAATATTCAAATGATTGACCAGCCAAAAGTAAAATTAAGAAAAAAGCAGAGGTTGTTTTTCTTCTGCTTCTGGGTATTTTGCATCGCGATAGTGATTCTGGCACTCGGCTTTGCTTATATTTACAAGATAACGCCGAAAGGCTCTCACAACATTCCAAATGACGTCTGGATTATATTAACAAAACCATCCGGAGATTTGATCTTTGAAAACAGGGACAGAATCAATATTCTCTGTCTTGGTATTGATGACAACTGGACTCAACGGGATATAATGTACACAAAAAATGCCCGGTCTGACACCATTTTCGTGATTGGACTGAGCAGGAACAAAGACATAAACATAATATCAATACCCCGGGATACTAGAACTATTATCTCGGAACAATACGGCTATGACAAGATAAATGCCGCTTATGCCCTTGGCGGTATAGATCAGGCAAAAAAAACAATATCGGCATTTCTGGGCGTTCCAATTGATTATTACGTAATACTAAAAATTGAAGGCGCAAAAAAACTTGTTGATATTCTGGGAGGTATTTCCGTTAATGTTGAAAAAGACATGGATTATGATGATTCATGGGGGCATCTGCATATCCACTTAAAGAAAGGCTGGCAGAGGCTTAACGGCGCGGATGCTGTCGGGTATGCAAGATTCAGGCACGATCCTGAAGGAGACTGGGGCAGAATCCGCCGCCAGCAGCAGGTTCTTGACGCCCTTAAAAATGAAATTAAAAAGGTTAAGAATATCTCAAAAATTGATAAAATTGTTAAAAATTTCAAGGAAAACCTTAAAACTGACCTCGGTCCTGGACAGATGGTTGATGCTGCACTGTTTTATAAAGACATGCAGAAAAAAGATTTCAGGACAGCCACCATCACAGGCACAGATGACATGATAAGCGGCATAAGCTATATAATCCCGGATATAAACTTGAAGGATAAGCTTGTAAAGAAAATGCTTCTCGGAGATACCACTCCTCTACCCTCTGAAATAAAGATTGAAGTTTTAAACGGAAGCAAAATACCGGGACTTGCCGGGAAGTGCGCCGAGAGACTCCGTGTTCTGGGTTATCAGATAACAAACGTGGCAAACGCCAGCCGTTCAGATTATATTTCAACCATTGTAATAGAGCATAAAACCAGCGGTGCGGCAACTGACATGATGAAAAATCTCATGGGAAATTTT
>JAMDEM010000011.1 GCA_023486985.1 Bacillota bacterium | reverse complement strand
AAATACGGCATGTACGTACTTTTAAACGAAGAGCCGAAGGGCAATTTTGAAGTTGAAAAAGGAACAGATTTATGAGAAAACTTTTGTTTTTACCTCTTATCCTTCTCCTTGTTTTCCTGGCAGCATCAGCCGGGCTGACTGATTCTCGAAGTAAAACCATTGCCGGAAAAATCACCGGAATCTTCACTGAAACAGCGGCTCCTTATTTAACCATCCAGTCAGGCGGAGAAAATATAAACAAGTTTGTTTTGCGGCAGGAGACTCCGCAGCAAGGCTGCGGAGTATTAAATCGCAAAATAAAGATAAGCATTTCCAAAAACTGCCGCATCTTCTACGGTGAGAAAGAAGCCTTCTCCCCCTATATTCTTGCCGAAGGGGACATTGTAAAAATTCTTTTAAATAAAGACGGGAAAGCTGAAAAAATTTGTGATAATTTCGAGCTGCTCTCAGGCCTCATTTTTTATTTTGACTCCCGTGAACTTCTTCTTGAAACCGGACAAATTCTGGAGTGTTCCCATTCTTCGGCGTTTTACTTAAACGGCGTAAAAACCTCTGCCGGCAATATAAAAAAAGGCATGAGATGCTGGGCAAGAGTTGACGCCAAAAGCTGGACAATCTTAAGAGCCGACATTTATTCCGGCGGCGAAGAATCTGCAGATGCAGCAGGCAGCAAAAATTCCGGGGAGGCTTCACTGACAACCCATCTGGAATCTCCGGAAAAATCAGAAATTCTTGATGCCGGAAGGCTTCCCGCCATGCCGCTTAAAGCCGGTGAAAAGCTCGACCTCTTCATCAAGGCAAAGCCGTTATGCAGTGCATCGGTACAGATTCCGGGCATTACCGGCAAGATTCCTTTGAAAGAACTGGGCGGCGGAATTTATAAAACACAGTTAAAAACCGGCAGCGGTCCTGACCTAAAAAACGGCATTATACTTTTTACTCTTTCTGATAAGAAAAACACATGGACAAAGATGCTTTCTCCCCTTTCGATTGCAATAAGCCCTCCGGAAATTTCTCAATTTTCGCCGGCAGATAATACAATAATTAATTCTTCAACTCCCTCTATCTTTGCCGTTTATGATTCAAAAGGCGCTCTTATTGATACAGAAGGAGTGCGCCTCTGGGTAAACGGCAAGGAAGTTACTTACAAATGCCAGAGAACGGTCAGTATGATTTTTTATCTTCCTGAGGAGCCCCTGCCGCCCGGAAAGGTAAAAATAAAATTAAGATTAAAGGATCAGGCAGGCAATATTACTGAAAAAGAGTGGAATTTCACCATTAAAGGAAGCAGGTCTATAAACTATCTATCTATTGTGTAGGCAATACTGACAAACTTTGGCTCTCTGCTTGTCCAGAGGGACAATGGAAATTCACCTATGGTGTAGTTTAAGAATATGCAGGATAATTATACAATTGGTAGAACTAATTTTGAAAATCAGAAGATGGAATACTGAGAACAAAAATACTTTAAATTTTTATTTTAACTTCGTATAAATACAAAACATACGATTTCACACATCGCTTGCAAGCTTTGGGACAAAAAATAATGACTGTGCCTTCCTGGCATGGGCGCTGACTTTATGACGCAGATGATAAGCCGCTACACACAACCATAAAGGAGAAAAAAATGAAACTCATTATTAAAAGAGATCAGGTTGCACAGACTGGATTCTTCGGAGGTCATAAAGGGATGAGCTTTACTCTTACTTGTCGTGTTGATCTGACAGAGCAAGAGAAGGCGCTTATAGCTAAATACAAAGCTGAGAATTATCCACTTACGTTCACAGGATATCACGATGGCACACAAGTACCAAAAGATACAATCAGTAGCCTTACTCAAGGTATCACTGCAGAAGTTAAAGATATAACCATTCTTTTAAATAATGAAGAAATTATAAAAGGTGCCTGCAAGAATTTTAAAACGTTATTGGATGTAATGGCCACTTTTGGTGGACAGGAAGTCATCGAATTTTAATTATCCGCTTATGGTTGGCTTTTTTGCACATGTCACTCGACATTGTTAATGAGTTTTTTGAAAAAAGTGAGCCTTTCTGCATTCAATGTGCGACAGAACTCATGTCCGATTTCAGCCGCATTTGCTTTATGGAAGCCGAGCTGAAATGCACCGAATAACTCATAATCCAAATGTTGATTTGTGAAGACAGCACAATAAAACAAAGGAGTGGTGATATATTATGGCAAAATGTGGTCATTGTAACCGAGATGTAGAAGCTGCGGGCATGTACTGGACAGTGTGTAGCAAATGCGGGTTTAGAGAATGCAATCACTGCTCCCCTCCGGGAACGAAGTGCAAAAGGTGCCGCGAAGGATATATGAAATAAGCAGAATCAGAAGGGTCGCCGAAGGGCTTCTAACCCATCCCGAACGCTGTGCGAAAAAGCTTCCGATTCTATAAAAAATAAGATATGAAAAAGAAATTTCCTTTAGTCATCATCCTTGAGCCCCAGCCTTTTAAGAAAAGAAATCAAGGGTAATAATACTATCTCTCTGATAATTCTCTTCAGATGACGATTCCTTTGAATGACCATTGCAAGAGGAGGGGACATCGCATAATAAATTCTTATAAATATTTGTCCCATATATGATTTCTGGAGTGCATTATCGCGGAAATCCCTTAAAAATATGACTTCCGCGGAATCAGGGGAATCAAAGCAAGCAGTAGCAATAAAACAACCCTTTGGTTTTTCACAGGCGCGCTTTAGAAGATTTTCAGTATTTTCAATTTGAATAATTTTATCTCTTGATTCTTTTCTTCTTTCATCACTGCAGAACTCAGTCGCAATCGAATAATATTTCAGTGCTTCACTGGCCCATTTACGCGCTTTTTCAATTCGTTCTTTGCCAACAATATCAATTGTCTTGTCGAGCGAATCTGTCCGGTTAAACACATCAGAAACCTGAGCAAATATATCTACTGTAGCCTTCCCATATTGGTCTGCCGCCATAATCGCAGCTCCACCTATCAATTCGCGGCAAAATTCCTCAATATTATTATCAGAAGGAAATCTGCCCTTTAGCGATTTGAAATCGCGCGCAGCATCTATCGCGCTATAATTGAGATCAGGGGACTTCACGG
>JAMDEM010000201.1 GCA_023486985.1 Bacillota bacterium | reverse complement strand
GACTTATAATTGAGTCTTGCTAATCCTTATGAACCGCCGTATACCGAACGGTACGTACGGTGGTGTGAGAGGACGGGGGCTAATCACCCCCTCCTACTTGATTTCATTTAGTAATGTGTTTGAAATCACAGAAACTTGTTAAAAACTGTCTGATAATTATCTTGGGATACTTAAAATGGAGAAATTTGTTTAAAAAAGAGGTAAAACTAAATTGTGAACAAGCCTGTTTTTTGTTATAATGGTGTTAGAATGATTTACAGAGACTTGGGGAGATAGTTGAATAAATCATATAAAATTTTTAAAGGATTTTCAATGGTAGAAGTGCTGATTGCTCTTGCGCTTCTTTCAACGGGAATTCTTGCAGTTATTGGGGTTTATCCTGTAATTCTGCAGATGAACACAAGCTCCCAGAATAATGATATCGCACTTTCCCTTGCCCAGCAGAAGCTTGATGAGATTTTAAGCAACGGCACCTTTATTTCCACTTCTGCTCAAAGCGACATGCCTTCGAATCTCCCTTCCTGCACGCGCCAGTGGTGGGGTTCTTCAGTTCCGTATAATTCAAGTTTACAGCAGATAGATGTTCAGGTTACATGGACGGAAAAGAACAGGTTAAGGTCGGTAACGGTTACTTCAATTATTAGCCAGTAAAGGGTTGCGGAAGATGAGAAATAAAAATAAACTACCCTGCAGCAAGACTGCAGGGTATCCATTCTGGCAAGTTTGTTTTGCGGCAGGAACCCCCGCAGCAAGACTGCGGGTTATTCGATTGCAAAATAAAAAAGGTATAACCCTTTCCGAACTTCTGGTTACCTCCGTAATATTCCTTATTTTTACAGCTTCCCTGATGGCTCTTATTTCAATGGGCACAGGATACTGGAAAGGCGTTGATAAGGCAATCAACGCCCAGGAAGTTGTATATTCTTCCATTGGCATAATTGCTTCAGAGATGAGGCAGGGGCTGCCGGACCCCGACCCCGGTACAGGGCACAGTCCTACAGGGTATTTTTCAATAGCTCCTCCCGTTTCGCCTACCGCAATCCTTTATCCCAATGCAAACAGCCAATCCGGGAATTATGTGGAATTTACCGAGCCTAACAATGCCGTTTATAATCTTTCCAGCATTTCTTTTAATGCCAATGACCCGTCCAATTACCAAAGAGTGAAATATTATGTCAACGGCTCCGTTCTTTATCGTGATGCCACTACTTATGATTCCGGCGGGAATCCAACCGGCCCTGTAACTACGCCTATTGTAGATGCAGGCAATGGAAGTATTTCTGTGGCTGCCTCATATATTTCCACCAATATTTATTCAATTACCGTTACTTCTGTTCAAGACACCAAGTCATATAATCTGACGTATAAAGTATTTATTATGGGACGTTAGTCATTAACGAGGATGTGAGTTTAGAATGAAAAGGCGGAATAGTTCAAAAGGCATAGCACTGATTTTTGCACTTTTTGCTCTTGCAATTTTGATGATTATTGGATTCACCCTTCAGTCCATTATGACGATTGAACTGCAGTCGTCAATGAACCGCCTTTCGTCTTCAAGGGCTTATTATTATGCGATGGCGGGGGTTGCAAGAGCCGAGGCGGAGCTGAAAACCGATTATTACTGGAGCGGGGCCGGCGGTGTGGCGATAGGAAGCGGCAGTTATACTGTTTCCGTCTGGGCAGACCCGAACAATAACGGCAGAAGTCTTAAAATATGGAAAGCCACGTGCACAGGCGCATCGGGCAGCAGCACAAGGACAATCGTAGTTTGGCTCCAGCAGGATTCCTTTGCCAAATATGCTTACTTTACCGATAGAGAGCAAACCTCATCAAACCAGACGATATGGTTTGTAAACAGGGATTCCATAACAGGGGCGGCGCACACCAATGGTTATTTCAATATTTATCAGAATCCCAAGTTCAGCGAGAAGGTTGACAGCGCCAATAACAGCGACCCTTATTTTGATAACAGAAATAGAAACTACAGGGTAGGCGGCTATACCTATACTGATACTGCTAAGTTTTATCATACTTATAACAATTATAACTCCGATTACCCTGTTGCTCTCAATAACAGTCCTGGTTTTTCATTCTCAGGGGGACAGGCAAACATTCCTCTTCCCGGAAACACAAATATAATATCAAGCAATGCAAACTATACTTACAACGGAAACACAACTATCACCCTTCTCAACACAGGCTCCATGCAGGTTACTCCTCCCAGCGGCAGATCTTTTATCCAGCCGATTCCTCCGCAAGGGGCAACGGTTTTTGTTAACGGAACTTTAAATTTGTCAGGAACCTTAAAAGGAAGGCTTACCATTGGAACTAATGGAAATATAAACATTACTGATAATGTCCTTTATTCTGACAGAACAAGCGATGTTCTGGGACTTGTTTCTGGCGCTCATATTGTTATACAAACAAACCAAAATGTACAGAGGGATATGGAAATTGATGCAGCAATGATGGCGTTGAATACTTCATTTTACGTGGATAGTTACCAGAGCGGGGTGCCCCGGGGGACTCTTCACATCTTCGGCGGAATTATACAAAAAAACCGCGGTGCCGTTGGAACTTTTAACGGCTCAAACGGGTCTTTAATGACAGGCTATAGCAAGGATTATGTTTACGACAGCAAACTGTTAAATTATCCACCCCTTAACTTTCCCACAACAGGGCAGATAACAATAAAAGCCATTCAGGATATGGGAGCTCTGGGGCACTAGCTCAAATCCCCACTCCCCCCGGCAGAGATATGGATAGGGTGAGGGGGCTTTTCAAAGAAATCTCATATAGGCGGAGGGTTTTAAAATGACTGAAGATGAAAAAAAGGCACTTGCAGATATGATGGAAAAAAAAGCCAGAGAAAGGCAGACGTACTGGAAACAGGCTTTTGATAACAACGAAATGAAAGATCTACAAAGCGGAGTTGTTCGTTTTAAAAAGTATACAGTTGTAATATTGATAATAATAATTGGAGTTTTTTCTGCATTGGTATTATATAATGCTGGGAACTTAAGTCAGGAAAAGAAGGCTTCAATTACCGGCATGCTAGTTGAACAAAGTGCACCGGCTGCACCTGCAGCGCCCAAAATTGAAACGAATGTTAGCACTCAGGCTACCTTGACACCCCATAAAGATGTTGACATTTATGAAAACAAGCTTGGCGAGCCTTCGCCGATTCCTGAGTTGAAGGAAAAATTCACTACCAATGGCGATCCGATATTAATACAGTAGAAAGAGAGAAAAATTGACAAAAAAAGGTTTTACATTAATTGAGATGCTTGTTGCTCTTTTTATTATTATTGTTCTTCTTGCCATTGGGATTCCTCAGTACGGAAAGATGAAGGCAAACTCTGAATTAAATCTTGCCGCTGACCAGCTTGCAGCGGAGTTAAGGTACACCCGTCAGACTGCCATCAGCCAGGGAAGTTCAAGTATAAATTTAAACGCCCCTCCTCAAGGCTATACAATCGGTTATACAGTTTATAATTCCAATGGCGGACAGTTGAAATCCCAGGGGCTTAACAGTATTACAATTTCATATCCCGGAAACGGCACAATAACTTTTTCTTCCAATGGGAGCACCGATATCGGCGGCAATATTGTTCTTACCAGTACAAATACCGGCAGGCAGAGAACAATTGCTATTACCCAGGTATCAGGAATGATTGTTTTAAAATAAGGCAAGGTGCGTCCCGACCGAACAGGAAGGGTTTGCGGAGCAAAAGCACAGGTTTTTTTGAAACTTCTTGGCGAACGAAAGTGAGTTTAGAAGTTTCTATAAAACCCTGATTTCAAGGATGAAGCCGGGCGAGCAGCTCGGCGAGAGCGAAGCGGAAAATTAAATTTGTTTTCTCGCGTTATTTTACTGGCGTGTTTTGCCAACTAATCCTTCTTTACTAAAGGGAGTTGGGGGGATTCATCAAACCCACCTTCCATGGTTCAGTAAACAGGATTTTTGGAAAGAAAAGTGAAATCTCAAATTTATTGTGAAATATACGATTAACCTGTTTTTTTTAATACTGTTTTTTTTGTTGGGTTGCAGCGTTTCTTCTTTTTCTCAGGAAACGCCCGCTCCGTTGCCCGCATCACCGGGGATAAGCCCGTCAACACCGCCTGTTTTTTTTACACCTGTTGTGCCTGCGCCGGAAAGCAAGGAAACCGTAAAAACTCCGGTTAAGAGTGAAAAAGATACGGAAACTTTGCATCAGCTTGTCCTTACCCTTACCAGCCAGAGACAGATAACAATAATTCTTTTAATTATCCTGGCTGTTTCCATTACGGGAAATATCTTTATGTTTATTCTTGCCAGGCGCCATCACAGCGAAAGACTTGCCGCTCTTGAGGCAGTGAAGCATATTGACGTGATAAAATCAGCTACGGCAAAGGTTCTTGAAAAGGTTGCCCGTACCCAAACAGAGTTAGAAAAAGAATTATCAGAAACAGGGGAAAAAGAAAGTTAAAACCCGCTTTTAATTATTTGAATTTCATCGGCAGTAAGATCAGGGAAAGGCTCTCCTTCATCAGAGGACATTTTCTTTTTGCGTGCTGCTTCTTTCAATTTTACTTCCCTTACAACATCCTGAACAGCAAACTTAACCATTGAAAGTTTCTCAAGAGACTCTTTTTCAATTGATTGAGAATTTAAAATGGAAAAGAACATTAAAAAATTAAGGATGAGGGAAAGGGCTATTAAGCTTATAATAAAAACATTTATTTTTCCCTGTTCTGCTACAGCGGAATTCAAAAAATCAGGTCCCCTCGTTTCCTCCTGGTCTATTGCAGGAAGATGATATCCATAGGAATGCCTGCAAGAAATAAAGAAGCACAGTATTAAAAACAAAAGAATAAAAGTTATTTTTTTCTCTTTAAACATAATTTACTTCAAATCTTTCCAGAATCTAATTCTTAATTTTCCTGTAGTAGGGTAATAAGGCGGCGGAAAAAGGCTGAGCCTTGTGTCATAATTATAAATCTTTTTATAACCTGTTATCACGCTGCCGTCGGGATTATAAGTGCCTACAGGTCCGCTTTGCTGGGTCGCCAGACCTCCGAAGATAGTGAGGTTTCCTTTTGGTCCTCTTCTATCCCAGTTTCCATAGTAAAATGAACCGTTTCCGCTTGGGTTTCCTGCAAGCATAACCGCATCAACTTCAAGATTGGCAGGAGCATTGTCATCTATAATGATATTGCCTGAAACAATTCCCAAAACATTGGTGGCGTTGGGATTTGTTCTGGGATCATCTTTATATCTTATATGTCCTTTTATCTCTACTTCATTATTAGGAGGAGTGACCAGAGTAAGTCTTGAGCCAATGGTGCCCCCGACTGAAGCTACGCCAACATCTCCATTTGTGAAAATTACACCGTTGATAATTCCCTGATAAGTGGCGGTTTGTCCTTTCCAGTTGTACTGGATAGTGGTGGTGTTGGAAGCGGGATTCAGGGTAACCGTAGTTTTTCTTGTAGCATGCCCGTGTTCTTCCTCCTGATAGAATTCGATGGTTTGATTTCCATTTCCATCCACCTTAAAATTCAAATTCTCAAGGTCGCCCATCACATAAATTCCTCCGGAAACGCTGGATCCGTTATTGGGGAGGTAAACTCCCTGACTGGTGGGCGTTTGCATTCCTCCGAGAGCAGCAGTTATTTGTGCATTATTGGGAGGAGGGAAAGTTATTTTACCCACGCCGAGTTCAAAGCCCTGAGAGCCGTTTTTAAAGATTTTTTTGTATCCGCTTTCGTTCTGCGGCGCGTCAGGGATATAGTTTATGCTGGTCCGGGCACTGTCCAGTTTGGTTTGAAAAATTGGAGGGTTTCCCTGATAATTTGTCCAGTTTATGTAAAACTGGTCGTTAGAAAAAACAGGACCATTCAACTGGTCTCCCATATTGAATACATTATGGGTTCCTGAGCCGGCCATGATTTCCTGATCACTGAAATAAAGGTATTTGGCGAAACTTGTGCTGGTATCAACGATTGCATATACCGTGTGGTTGGTTCCAGGTCTGTTGTTTAACCGGGCAACTGATGTTATATAGTATATCTGGACTATGTCGTTGTTATTACCGGGATCCGGTGCGATTGTGACAGAATAGGTCCCGTATGCCGGAGAGTTGGGGGGCCAGGCGGGCGCAAGAGTGCCGGTAAAATTGCTGAAATCCTTGTTCTGCTCCATTCTGTACATGGCTTCCTTAATCCCTGCATCAGCAAGATGAAAGGCGGCTATTTCAGCCGAATGTTTTTTGAGGAAAAAGAACTCGGGAAAAACCAGAGTTGTTATGGCGCCGGAAAGCATGAAGAGAATTACCATGAAAATTATTACCGTTATCAGAACAATCCCTTTTTTGTTTCTTATAACATTATTCATTGCAATTCACCAGCCTTAAATATTGTATCTCGTGGTAATATAAGTTTCCCAGCCGCTGGTTACAATACGATTTTCAATGGTTTTTGTAAGTGTTAAATTAACTTTTACCGTGAAATCGCTGACCCAGGTAAAAGTAAAGGATGAAATATCACTGGCAATGACCCGGCCAGGCAGACCGCTTCCATCTTTTCTTAATAATTTCTGAGAGTTTGAGTCGTAGTAATACTGAATAGTTTGAAATGTAGGATTTCTGGGTTGTGACAAATCTAAAGGCTTGGTAAATGTGATATAAGTGGAGGTTGGCTGGGAGCTGTTAGGCATAAGAATTGGCTGTGTTGTAGTACTGTCCGGGCATGCTTCCCTGACTTCGGAAACCATCCAGCGGCTGATTTGTCTTTCAGTCCTTTGAAGGTCTGAATGGACAGAAATCTGGTTGAAAGTTTTCTTCATAAGAAGATAAAATTGAAGCAGAAGAACACCGATGACAATCACGATTGCCATGCTGACAAAGATTTCCGGCAGGGTGAAGCCCTTTCTGCTTCCGGGCTTGTAAAGGCTTGCCATCAGTGTTTTCATGGATTAGTTTCTCTTTCTCATATTTACAATTGTGATGCTGTTCTCGTGTCCATGCATGTACCAGAAAATTGTAACGGTAATTTCTTTTAAAAGGTTTGATGTGCCGGGGCGTATAACAACTTTTAAATTTGCTTTGTAGGCGGAGTATCCGGGAATATCCCTTCTTGTGGGATATGAGTCGTTATAATTCACTTCCAGGTTGAGCCAGTCAGAATCCGACATTATCTGCTCCATGTACATTTCTGCCAGCATTGTTGCAGTAGTGTACATTTCTGTATCTCTTGCGCCTTGCAATGCCCAGGGCAGAATGCCGATAATCCCGAGTATGCCTATTCCCAATATAGAAACAGAAATGAGAACCTCAAGAAGGGAAAAGCCTTTTTTAAAGATTTTAAATATGTTTCCTCACCCCTCTTGAGAGCATTTCCGTGAAATTTTATGAGGCTATAATATGTGATTATTATATCACATATTTAAAATTTATTGAATGCTATTGAGGCATTTCAGCGGTTTTCAGCTCAACAGTGGTAAGGTTGCCGTCCCTCCAGATTAAAAGGGTTAACTGGTCGTCCACTTTTTTGGATCTCACGATTTTTTTCAGCTCCTCTGCCGAGCTTAATTTTGCATGATTTACTTCAAGGATTATGTCTCCTCTTTGCAGTCCTGCTTTTTCGGCGGGACTGCCGGGCACAACAGCGGTGACGAGAACGCCTGTGGTCCCGCTGTACTTGAGATACTTTGCAATTTCCGGAGTCATATCCTGCATGTGGATTCCAATGTAAGGACGAACAACTTTACCTTTTGTAATAAGCTGGTCCATGATGTTTTTTGCGGAGTTAATTGGAATTGCAAAGCCTATACCCTGGGCGAAAGGAATTATGGCAGTATTTATTCCGATTACTCTGCCGTCCATATTCACCAGAGGTCCGCCGCTGTTGCCGGGATTTATGGCTGCATCAGTCTGGAGGAGGTTGTCATAGAGCCTGCTTTGATCAGAAAGTCCACGTTCCTTGCCGCTTAAAATCCCGAAAGTTACAGTATGTTCATAGCCGTACGGGTTGCCTATAGCGATGACAAACTCTCCAACCTCCATGGCGTCAGAATCTCCAAGTTCTGCAGCAGGCAGGTTGTCCGCGTTTATTTTAACGATGGCAATATCCGAGGATTTGTCCGAGCCGATTACCTTTCCCTTGAATTGCCTTTTATCGGTAAGGGTTACCTTTATTTCCTGTGCATCATGAATTACATGTTCGTTTGTAAGGATATAGCCGTCTTTTCTTATTATCACTCCGGAACCTATTCCCTGCTCGGGGATATAGCGCGGAGGTGCTTCAAAAGGCGATTCTTCCCCGAAGGGGTTGAAGGAAAAGTCATCCTGTACTTTGACGAGGTGTTTTGTGTCAATGTTAACAACGGCTGGACCTATTTTTTTAGAAACTTCCACCACTGACTTTCCGTTAACCAAGATTTCTTTAAGTTTTTCTCCGCCTCCGGTTTGAGACACTGCAGATCCCGGGACTAACCGGGCAGGCAAAAATTTAAATGTAAGAAAGCTTCCGATTACAGCGCCTACCAGCGCAACAATAAAGACATAAATAATATTCTTATTCACAGAAACCACCTCATATCTGTATATTGTGCCCGTTCCCCGAACGGGCCTTACCGGCAGCACAGAGATTGTTTCGGGACTTCGTCCCTCGCAGTAACCGCCAAGAGCCTGTGTTTAAAGACGAAGCAATCTTTGAATTATTCCGTCCAGAGTTCTTCCAGATTATAATATTTCCGGCGTTCTTCAAGGAATACGTGGATGATTACCGCAGCATAATCCAAAAGGATCCAGCTTCCTTCGCTGTATCCCTGCACTCTTTTTTCGGTTATTGTCATTTCCTTGAAATGCTGAATTATTTTGTCGGCAATAGCCCTGTTCTGGATGCGGGTGTTTCCGCTTGCAATAACAAAGTAATCGCAGAAAATCAAGCGTTTTTTAAGATTAAGAATTTCAACATTAAATGCTTTCAGCTCTTCTGCGGCTTTTTTGGCTTCTTCGGCAATTTTTTTTGAAGTAAGTTTTTTCATATTCTCCTTAAGCTACAATCGTATTTTTATAGCTTTATTTTGCTTCGGAATACCCTGCAGTTTGCTGCAGGGTAGTTTATATATAAAGCTTATTCTTATAAATATAGTTTTCGACTGCTTCGGGCACAAGGTATTTAACGGGCTTGCCCATTTTCAGGCGTCTTCTTATTTCTGTGGAAGAAATATCCACATTCGGTATTTGCAAAGGTTTAATCTTATGAGCATTAGCAAGTTTCATTTCCCGTATTTTCTGGTCAAGGTTGGAGAGGCTGAACCCCGGTCTGGTAGCAACAATAAAATAGGTAAGGAGATCCAGAAGTTCGCCGATGTTATGCCAGTCATATTTTATCAAGGAATCTGCACCGGTTATAAAAGAAATTTCAGTTTCTCCGTATATTTTTTTTAGCTCTCTGATAGTATCCACCGTATAGGATACTTCAGGTCTTTCAAGTTCAAGAGTTGAGGCTTTAAAGTAAGGATTGGAGGAAATGGCAAGGCAAGCCATTATCAGCCGGTGGTGACCGCTTATAATATAGCCCTCGCTTTGCCGGTGCGGAGGAACCTGATTGGGAATAAAAAGAATTTCTCCCAGATGAAATTCTATCATGGCTTCCTGTGCAGCCATCAGGTGTCCGTAGTGGATCGGGTTAAAAGTCCCTCCCATAACACCGAGAGTTTTTATCATATTAGAACCCTTTCTTATGCAACTCCAAAGAGGATTAAACCTTAAAAATTAGAAATATAAACCCTTGATTGTAATTTCTTTAGATAAACTATTTTTCCTTCACATTTATCAGGCTTCGGCCCCGCTGGCTGGAGGGAACTAAGATAAAGCAATCTCCTTTTCCCGCGCGGGAGGGTACAGGCGGGAGACAAGTTTTGTTCATTGCAAGCTTAGCGTTGCAAAACAATCCCATAGAAGGTTTCCATGAAAATACTGGATAGATACATACTTAAGGAAATGATAAGCCCTTTCCTAATGGCTCTGGGCGGGTTTATTATATTTATGGTAGCCGATATCATGTTTTTAATGGCTGATCAGATAATCAATAAGGGCGTTCCTGTGATTGTCATATTACAGATGCTGGTTTTAAAGCTCCCTGCCATTCTTGTACTTACTTTCCCGGTTGCTCTTCTTTTTTCCACCATGCTTGGCCTGGGAAATCTTTCGTCTAATTATGAAATTGCCGCTTTAAGGACAAGCGGGGTAAGTTTTTTCAGGATTATGGCGCCTGTCTTTGCAGCAGGAATTTTTTTCAGCTTCCTCACGATTGTTGTCAATGAAAAGATAAGCCCCTGGGCTTTTCATAAGTCGGAAAATATAGTCCGCCGGATGATAGTACGCCAGGCTGTTCCTTTTATGGCAACCAATGTGTTTTTTAGGGGTCCGGAAAATAAAATATTTTATGTGGGCAGCGCAGATAAAAATACCGGCATTATGTATAATGTTATGGTTTTTGATATGTCCGAAGGGCGGTATCCCCAGCTAACAACCGCTTCTGAGGCTACATACGATCTTTCCCACTGGTATCTCAGGAACGGTACAATTAATAAATTTGATTCCATGGGCAGAATCCAGTATGAAGTGGCTTTCAGGGAATTGACGCTTCAGATAAACGTTGATCCGGCGGCTTTCTTTGCCGGGCAAAAAACGCCTTTTGAGATGACAATGAAAGAGCTTGGCGAGCAGGTTAAACTTTTCGACAAAAGCGGGATAAATGTGCAGGAGATGAAAATGGACCTATACCTGAAGCTTTCTGTGCCATTTGCCTGTCTGATAACATGCCTCATAGGCGCACCGTTAAGCGTAAGGTTCCCAAGGGGCGGGAGGCTGGCAGGAATTGCAGTCAGTATTACAATAATATTCATATATTATGCACTGCTCTCCGTCGGAAGAGCCCTTGGAAAGAATGGAATGTTGAATCCTTTTATGGCTGCCTGGCTGCCAAATATAATAATCGGAGTTCTGGGCATATATCTTGTGACAAACGAACAATGGTAAAGGGGCAACACAAAATGCCCTCTCCCTTTGAGACATGGCAGGGTGAAGGGAATCAGGAAAAAATTAAGGAGATGAAATTTGAAGAGTAACAAGATAATCATAATTGCTGTTATCTTTCTTACTCTTTCAGTCCTCTCGGCTTATTTCAGGGGATGGGCTGAAGAGCCCAATATTCCTATCCGCTTTTCTGCCCAGGAAGTTGAATACACCAAGGAAAAAACCATTGCAAGAGGAAAAGTTACTGTGATTTACCGGGGAGTAAAATTTGAAGCCGACCGGGTCGAAGTTGACAATAAAAGCCAGATTCTTACCGCTACCGGACACAGCGCTTTCACCCAGGGAAAAAACCGGCTTACCGGCGAAGTTCTTACCTACGACCTTAAAACTGAGAGAGCTGTTTTATGGAATGCCTACGGCACAGCAAAAGATGTTGTCTATCAGGATAAGCCGATTCAGGGCACGATATTTTTCTGGGGAAAGCAGATTGAATGGAATGGTACAAGCTTAAAAATATTAAACGGCGAATTCACAACCTGCGACATTCCCGCACCTTATTACCACTATCATATTGAGTCAAAAGAAATTGATATATTTCCCCGGGACAAGCTTATTGCCCGGAAAGATTCTATTTATCTTGGAAACAAAAAAATTATCGGCTTAAAAACAATTGTGATTTCATTAAGGCCCCGCGATCCCAGACAGCGCCAGCAGAATCTTATTCCAAGAGTTGGATATAATGATATTGACGGATGGTTTGCCAAAGAAGCCGTGAGTTACCTGTGGGGAGGAAAGGATTACGGCGTTGTGCACGTGGACTGGTTTGAGAAGACAGGCATAGGCGCAGGTCTTGAACATTATTATAAGCTTGGAAACAAAGGGGACGGCTCCTTTTATTTTTACAAACTCAATCCTAAAACAAGCGGCGTAAGGCGCAGGGAATTTAACAACAGGCTTCAATATCTGCTGCCGGGCAATTTTAACTTAACATGGGCGGTTGATTCAAGCATTAATGAATTTCCCGGATTTTTCCGTCCTCCAATTTACAATTCTCAGGTGGCTATAAGCAGAGCCGGACTCAGGCACAGCATAAGCGCGTCATACAGTTTGTACAATCAGGGTGACAACACCAACGAAGGATACAACTTTCTCCATACCTATAAAATATCAAACAGTCTCAGCAGTTTTCTTTCGGTTGATTATGCGACCAACAGTTCTTTTTTCAGCAAAACATTCAGAACTCATTATCTGGGCAGGCTTACCAACCTCGGAAAAATATTTGACACAGATCTTGAACAGGAAGTTACTTCCGGCACGACTCTTTATTTTGTAAACCGCGAGCCGGAGATAACTTTTAGAACCCATCCTCTATCCGTCTGGAATGTCCCCTATATCGCATCATTAAGCCTTGCCAATTACCATGAAGAGCCCACGGGAATTTCAACCAATCGTCAGGACTTCCAGCTTCTTTTACCCGACAAGCTCTGGCAGCTTGGAAAAAACAATAAACTTAATGTGGGAGCGGGTTTCAGGCAGTTGATGTACGGCACAGGCGAGGCTAAGTATGTGCTTGCTTCCAGGGCGGGAATATTGACCAGGTACGGACCTCATGTCAATACCAGGTTTGATTATAATTACCAGCAGCCTTATGGATTTTCTCCCATTCAGTATGATTTTATTGGAACTTACGAGCTTCTGACAGGAAGCCTTGAAGTTTACAATAAGGACTATTTTCATCTGGGAGCCACAACAGGATATGATATACGAAGCCATTTTTTCCAGAACATGGTGGCTCAGCTTAAATGGAAGCCCAAAAAAGACTGGGATATAACTCTTTCTTCCAATTATGATATGAACCATTCAAAATGGCTTAATATAAACTCCCAGCTTAATCTCCAGTTAAATCCCACACTGAATTTTCAATACTGGAGCTACTATGATTTAAACACTCAGAAATTTACCTATCAGGATTTTGCTCTGGTGAAAGACATGCACTGCTGGGAGGCAAGGCTGATTTACCGCGGCAACTTTCAGGAATTCTGGCTTCAGATTGTTCTGAAAGCCTTTCCTTCAGAAAGCGCTGTCATAGGCGTGAACCCAAGAGGTCCCATTATTCCGCAAAACTGGTGGGATCCATCCAGCTCTAACATTCAGTACCAGCAGCAGTATTTAAGATAAGAAACTCGAACAATCTCATCTTTCTATTTGGTTAAAGCAATTTAGTTAAAATATTGCCAGGTTTGGGTAAAATATAAGCGGTGTTTATTATGAAAAAAATTACCGCATAATTTTTGTTTTAGCCGTGTTCTGTATTTTTACAGTTTTTTCAGCGGATAAACCCAAAGCAAAGAAGGGAGGAAAACTTGTGATAAAATATCTTGGCCATGCATGTTTTCTTGTTACGGCGTCCAACGGGACAAAAGTATTGATGGATCCTTATAATGCAGATGTGGGCTATCCGGTGCATCAGGTGGATGCGGACATTATTACGGTAAGCCATGAACATTTCGACCACAACAATGTTTCCATGGCAAGAGGAAACCCTGTGGTGATAAGGGGACTTGAATCAGGCGGAGAAAAATGGGCTTCAGTTGACAAAGTGGTCAAAGGGGTGAAAATAACCGAAATTCACTCTTATCATGATACATCGGGCGGCAAAGAAAGAGGGCTTGATGCAATATTTATTCTTGATGTGGACGGCATCAGGATTGCCCATCTTGGCGATCTGGGACAGCCCCTTGAACCGGATCAGATAAAAAACCTCAAAAACGTTGATATAATGATGATACCGGTGGGAGGCTATTTTACCATTGATGCTGATGATGCCAAAAAAATAATAAAAGAAACCATGCCGGGAATTGTTCTTCCCATGCATTATAAAACGCATTATAATAGAGCGAATTTTCCAATCGCTACAGTGGATACTTTCATTAAGGGGTTATCAATTGTGGTAAAGCTGTCCGGAAATGAACTTGTAATTACAAAAGAGCAGATTCCTTCCAAGACAAGAGTTTACGTTTTTAAGATATAAAAATATTCATACACATTCCCATTGTGAGAGTGCCTACTGGCTGCTGTGCGGCAATCCTGGAATATTCCGCAAAAACTCCGGGAACAATAATAAAAATATGATAGGGTGAGGGGAACATATCAACTACTGTGTGGTAATCTGGAAAGTAACTATATCAAAATTCTTGTATGGATAATCTGCCGGCAGATCAGGCCTCGTGACATAATCGTTTTCATTATCATTCGGATAAATGGGATCGCCTGTTATATAACCCGTGAGTTTGTTCACTTTCATCGTATATTGAATGCTGTTATCAAGTGTGGGTCCGATGGTGTCAAGGGGCCGTCCCTGATTATCTAATGTTACCACATGAACAGTGAAGTTGGAGCTTTGAAGATACTGCGCTAAAAGAGTGCTTGAGTCATTGATATTAAATTTTATTATCAGCGACCGTCCGTCCGATGAAACGGAGCCGTTGTTATTTACGCTTCCGGCCGGAAACCATGTGTATCCGGGAGGCGGAACATTTTCCTGCCTGTGATACCAGAGGAAATTCACACCGTTGAATATAATTTTATCAGTATAAGTTGAGGTGTTGGGGTCATCAATTGTAACGTCAATGGGTTCGTTTCGGCTGTTAAAGAGAATGGCGTAATAGCCGATGCCGCTCCGGTCAATGACGCCGGCTCTGTTAACCGTAAGGGTGAAGGCAAGATACCTTGCCGCCCCGCCGCCCGGACCCGCTACAGGAAACGGGCCTTTTGCACAGCCGGTTAATAAAAGAAGCCATGAGAGAGGCAGAATCAGCTTGAAAAAAAGTATGAAATTTTTGAAAGAGTGTCTTTTTGAAATTTTCTTGTCCATCATTTCAGGAATATTATTATCTATAAGTTTCCCTAAATTTGAGATTTTTCCTCTTGCCTGGATTGCGCTGGTGCCTCTTTTTACAATTCTTCTTTCTTCAGGTCCGGGAAAAGGATTTCTGGCGGCATTCATTTCGGGGATTGCTTTTTTTCTCCCCTCGATATTCTGGCTTTCTCTCTTCGGCTCTGCCCCGTGGATTGCCGTTGTCCTTGTTTCAGCGCTTTTCTGGGGAATATTCGGACTTCTTTTTTGCTGGTTTTCAAGCTGTTTTAAAAAAAAAGATTCACTGCTGATACTTTTTCTTTCTCCTATGCTATGGGTTTTTTTTGAATACCTTCGTTCTCTCGGACCCCTGGGTTTTACGTGGGGTTATTTAAGTTATTCCCAGTACAAGTTTCTTCCCATTATACAGATTTCTTCTGTCACGGGCGCGTGGGGCATCAGTTTTTTGATTGTCCTGGTCAATACGCTTCTTGCCCAGGCTGCAAAGAACTTTTTCCCGAAAGAAAACCGCTCTCTTTTTCAATTGTTTGCAAAAAGCATTGGAAGCGTGCAGATTAATTTTGCTGTTGTAATGTTGATTCTTGGCTTATGCCTTGTTTGGGGAGAAAGACATCTTGTCTCAAAACCTGATTACTCCGCCGGCATAAAGGTTGGAATAATTCAGGTAAATATTGACCAGGAAATAAAATGGCAGGAAACTTTTCTTATGCCGACAATGAATATTCTTGAAAAAATGACACTTGATGCCGTGAAGCGGGGATGCAAGTTGATTATCTGGCCCGAAACCGCCGTGCCGGAATATCTTGAGTTTAATTCATCAATCAGGGACAGGGTGGCGGCTCTCGCAAGGGAAAACAATGTTTATATCCTTGCCGGAGCGCTTCACTACAAAGAAGGAAAAAAGTATAATGCTGTATTTCTGATAACTCCCGCGGGTTATGTTGACGGAATTTATTTCAAGCTTCATCTTGTCCCGTTCGGAGAATATCTGCCCCTCTATAAGCTTTTGCGAAAGTTTCATATATTTGACAGGGTGAATGATTTTTCCGGAGGAAAAGATTATGTGATTTTTAAAAGCTATAAGGGAGATTTTGCCTCCATGCTTATTTTGTGATTGAGAACTCTGCTGCCTTGCTGCAGAGTGTCGTGCCACAAAGCAAGCTTGCTTATTTTACCTGTATCCATGAGAATCACAACCTTCCCTCA
>JAMDEM010000203.1 GCA_023486985.1 Bacillota bacterium | reverse complement strand
CTCAGAGTATTCAAAAACATTTGGAGAGGATGAAGGCGAGGGGCGCAAAAGTATAAGGTTAAAAGTGTTTACTATAAAGGGAAGAGGATAGTTTTGCAGGAAATAAAAAGTCTGACTGAAAAAGTAATGCAGAATATAGAGAAGGTGATTGTGGGCAAGCATGAAGAAGTCAAGCTTGTCCTTGTATCGCTTCTTTGCGAGGGACACCTTCTGGTGGAAGATGTTCCCGGGGTTGGAAAGACAATGCTTGCCAGATCAATTGCCCGCTCTTTAGGGTGCAGTTTTGCCCGTATTCAGTTTACTCCGGACCTTCTTCCTTCAGATATAGCCGGGATAACGATGTTTAACCAGAAAAAAGGCGATTTTGAGTTTAAGCCGGGCCCTGTCTTCAATCAGATTGTTCTGGCTGATGAAATTAACAGGGCAACTCCCAAGACCCAATCCGCTCTTCTTGAATGCATGGAAGAGAAACAGGCAACAATTGACGGCGTAACCCGCCGGCTTCCCATACCGTTTCTGGTAATAGCCACTCAAAACCCTATTGAATATGAGGGAACGTTTCCCCTGCCAGAAGCCCAGCTTGACAGATTCCTTCTCAGGCTTAATCTGGGGTATCCTTCCTTTGAAGCGGAAAATGAGATTCTTATCCAGCAGCAGATAAGACACCCCATTGAAGATATATCGCAGGTAGTGGATGCAGAATCCCTGAAGGAAATGCAGAAGAAAGTAAAAGAAGTTCATGTTGAGCAGGGAATCAGGGAATACATTGTTTCACTGGTTCAGGAGACAAGAAAGGATGCCCATCTTTATCTTGGTGCAAGCCCCAGGGGCTCTCTTGCCCTTTTTAAGTGCGCTCAGGCTGTTGCGGCAATGGAAGGCAGGGATTATGTGATTCCCGATGATGTAAAAATAATAGCGGTTGGAGCCTTAGCCCACCGGATGATTTCAAGGTCTGACGGAGTGATGGGCAAGGCTTCGATTGAAATTTTAAAAGAAATTCTGCAGAAAGTTCCCGTACCTCAATGAGTTATAAGCTTGTTGTAGTTGATCTTGACGGCACACTTGTTCTGAAAAATCCTGAAGTCTCTCCAAAAAATAAAGAAGAGATAAGACGGATTCAGAATAAGAGTGTTATATTTTCTATAGCCAGCGGAAGGATGTTCTCCTCGATTCTTCCCTATGCTGAGGAGCTTGACATCAAGGTACCTCTTATTTGCTACGGCGGCGCAATGCTGGTTGATTCCGTTACCAAAAAAGTTCTTTACCAGGTTACCGTCCCGCTTGAAACTGCAAAGCTTGTAATAAGGGTTGCCAGAGCCTTTGACCTTCATGTAAACCTTCATATCGGAGAAAATGTTTATATCGAAAAGGAAAGAACAGAAGCAGAAGCTTACTGCAAAAATGCAAGGGTAAAAGCAATCGTGGTGGGGGACCTTTTATCCTTTATAAAGGAGGAACCCACAAAGCTTATTGTAATTTCAGAAAATGTGTCCCTGCTTGACGAGGTGGGCGAGATTATAAGGAACCAAACCAACGGAAAACTTAACATTACCAAATCTTTTCCCACTTACCTTGAAGTGGTGAACCGTGAAGCATCAAAAGGCAAGGCTCTGGAGATGATGGCGGCGATTCTTAAAATTGAGCCGGAAGAAGTTATGGCGGTAGGAGACAGCTTCAACGACATAGATATGCTGGAATGGGCAGGTCTTGGAATTGCAATGGGAAATGCACCGGGTGAAGTAAAGGAAGCTGCCAATTATATCACCGCATCATTTGAGGAGGACGGAGTTGCTCTCGCTCTTGAAAGATTCATAGAATAAACTATCCAGCGGGGTATTCTATCGCAAAATAAAAGGAGTTTTACATGGGAGAACTCAGGCTTTTACTGGGCAGCAGCGGCACGGGAAAAACATACAGAGCGGTTTCGATTTTAAAGGAGCATCTTCGTAGAAAAGAGGAGCAGAAGGTGCTCCTTCTTGTTTCTTCAAAAGCCCATCGCAATAGAATTAAAGATATGGTTCTTGAAGATATTTCCTGTTATTATTCTCTCCCTGTCTATACTTTTAACGGCTTTTCAGCCGAGGTTATAAAAAGAAATGAGAGGGCTGTGCGGACTGTTTCCGATATATACCGCCAGATTCTTCTTGAAAAGATTGTTGATGAAAATGTTCTTGAATACTATGAGGAAGTAAAGACTTTCCCCGGCTTTACCTCAGCTTTGATAAGTTTCATGGATGAATTAAAACAGGGCTTGATTAAGCCTGATGAATTCCTTGAGTCTTTCAAAAAAATAAAAAACCTTCTTCCTGCGGAATTCAATGCAAAATATGAAGATCTTTTTTTCCTCTATGATGCTTATCAAAATAACCTTAAAAAATTTTCTCTTAAGGACAATGCTGATTTAGCGGCTGAGGCCGTGGAACTTATTGCCGGGAATCCTGCCGTCTTTCCGGATGTGGAAGAATTGATAATAGACGGCTTTTATGAATTTACCCCGGTGCAGTGGAAGATGATAAAGCTTCTTAAATCTTTTGTTTCAAAAACCACAATTACTCTTTCCGTTGATGAGGAAAAACCTCATCTTTTCCAGGTTCAAATGGAAACTCTTGAAAAGTTAAAAGAAATGGAGTATTGAGAAGCTGGTAAAAAATTTCAGGACAAAATGTGATGACCTGGTGGAAGTTGAAAGCCTTCTTTTTTCGGGCACCGGAAAAAAGACTGAAAGCTGCCGAGCCATAAAAATAATCCAGGCGCCGGGTGAATATCTTGAAGTTGAGATGATTGCCAGGGAAATTGTAAAACTGGTGCATTCAGGTCATTACAATTTCCCGGACATTGCAGTTGTTTTCAGGGATGCAGGAATCTATCCGGCACGAATCAGGGATATTTTTGCACGTTTTTCCATCCCTTTTCAGATTCTCCATCCTGAGCCACTGGTCTCAGCCAGCCTTACCAGAAGTCTTATTGCCCTGATTAATCTTTTTGATGAAGGATGGCGCAGGGAGGATGTTTTTACGCTTCTGCATTCTCCGGTGCTTGGCGTGGACTCAGCTCTTGGCGGCAGGATAGAAATTGAAGCAAGAATTTGCGGCATCTTTTCTGAACGGCGTGAATGGCTTAGGGACTGGGGTTATTCGGT
>JAMDEM010000133.1 GCA_023486985.1 Bacillota bacterium | reverse complement strand
CCAATCCCTTCACGCAGTAAATCCGGTGACATTACCGGAGTACCTCTTACCAGTGCCACCTTCTGGCTTTTGGTTTTTTTGCCAAAGCTGATGGCAATGTCTCCCAGAGCGTATGCGGCAAGCTTTTCTCCTTTTTCTTTTTTCCTGTTAAGGCACAGCATCCAAACTGAGGCGGAAGGCTGAGTGATAATCCGGAAGTTTCTTACAAGATATTCGCCGTTTGAATCCACCAGCATGGCAAAGGGGATATAATGAAGTACGGAGTGAGGAATAATGACTAGCTTGCTTTTTCCCTTCATATCTTCCAGCGCGGGCTTGATGATAATATTTGAAAGTGAAGTTATTTCATCTTTGAGCGGTGCCTTTTTGGAAACTCTTGCTAAAATTTCTGAAATTCTTTCTCCAATCTTTTCTTCATTTTCAGAAAGTTCCGCAACCCTTATGCTGTCTTTATTGATTATGAAGAGGTAACTTTTCTTTGATCCTATAAAATATTCCAGAATAAGAGTATCTTTATCCAGATTCTTCTGGATTTCTTTCAGGGAGGAGACCTCCACTGTTTTTAAAGAAGCGTATTCGGGATTGGCTAACTTCAGTTTTTCGAGAGTTTCTTCATATTCTTCTTTCAGTTCCTTTATATGCTTGTAAAGCTTCTTCAGGTTTCCGGCATCTTTTTCTCTTTCTATCTGGCCGGTCACGGCGGTAATTTTTTCAGAAAGCTCTTCTTCTTTATTTATTAGTTCAGGAGAGCCCCCGGTTTTAAAATCTATTTTCTGGTTTCCCAGCATATCCAGAAGGGTTCTCGCCTTTGCTCTTTCAGTATATTGCCAGGCATCTTCATTCCTGCCTTTTTTGAGGAGAAGTTCTATCAATTCTTCGTAAATAATAACTTTTTTTTGCATGAAAATAGTTTTTTGCTCTTCAACCTTAAGCTTTCCCCTTATGTCTTCGAGGGTTTTGACGGATTTTGAAAGGCAGTCAATTGCCCTGTCATCTTCTTTCAAGCCCTCGTATGCGATACCCATGCCTAACAGGCTTTTAAAAATTCCGTCAGCTTCCCCGATATCTTCAAAAATTTTAAGAGCCTTCTTGTGGTAATCCAGGGATTTCCGGTAATCACCAAGGTAGCCGTAGAGCAGCCCGATATTATTAAGAGCCGTGCTTTCACCGCTTTTGTCTCCTGTTTCTTCATGGATTTTCAATGCTCTCTGTAAGAAGTCGAGCGCCTTCCGGTAGTCACCATAAAGAAAGTAAGCCGACCCGATATTGTTAAGTGTATTGGCAGCATCGTTTTTGTCTCCAATTTCCTCCTGAATCTTAAGGGCTCTCTGGTAAAAATCTAACGCCTTTGGGTAATCGCCCAGATAATCATAAACTAAACCGGTATTGTTAAGGGCGCTCTTTATTAAGATTTTTCCTCCAGATTTTTCATAAATTTCCAGGGCTTTTAGGCTGTAGTCCAGTGATTTCTGGTAATCTCCGAGATAACGATAGACCGAACCGATATTGCCTAGGGAAGTTCCTACTCCTATTTTATTGCCCATTTCCTCATAAAGTTTCAGCGCTTTCTGATGGTAATCCAGTGATTTCTGGTAATCTCCGAGGTAACGATAGACCGAACCTATGTTGTTAAGAGCTTTGCCGGTATCGCTTTTGTCTCCCATTTCCTCATAAAGTTTCAGTGCTTTCTGGTGGTAATCCAGTGATTTCTGGTAATCACCGGTGTAGGAATAAACTGCTCCGATGTTATTCAGGGCACTGGCAACGCCGCTTTTTTTCCCAAGCTCCTCATAGATTTTCAGTGCTTTTTGGTGGTAATCCAGGGATTTCTGGTAGGCACCGAGGGAAGAGTAAACCGACCCGATGTTGTTAATGGCACCGGCTGCACTGCTTTTATCACCGGTTTCTTCATGGATTTTCAATGCGTTATTGTAGCAGTCCAGTGCTTTTGGAAAATCACCCAGGGAGTCGTAAACTAAACCGAGATTATTAAGAGCACTGGCAGCACCGCTTTTATCTCCGAGCTCCTCATAAATTTTCAGGGATTTCTGGCAGGAATCCAGAGCCTTTGGATAATCACCCAGGGAATCATAAACTGAGCCCAGGTTATAAAGGACATATCCCACACCGCTTCTATCCCCGGTTTCTTTAAAAACATCAAGCGCTTTTTGATAGTAATTCAAAGCTTTCTGAAAATCGCCCAGCGAGGAATAAGCCATACCGGTATTGGTCAGGTCTGTTCCGGCACCGTATTTGTAACCAATCTCTTCATGAATTTTTAACGCTCTTTGATAGTAATTCAGCGCTGTCATGTAGTCACCTATGGAATAATAAATCAACCCGATATTGGCAAGGTCAGCTCCTACGCCGTTTAAGTCTCCTGCTTCTTCCTGGAGCTTCAGAGCTTTCTGGCAGTAGTCCAGCGCTTTAGTATACTCGCCCAGGTAGGAATAAGAAAGTCCGATGTTTCCAATAACCGCTCCCGTTCCCAGTTTATCCCCGAGTTCTTCATAAATTTTAAGCGCTTTCATGAGAGAATCCAGCGCTTTCTTATGGTCGCCCAGGGAAGAAGAAATTACCCCTATGTTGCCAAGTGCTTTTGCCTCTCCTGCTTTATCATTTAATTTTTCATAAATTTTCAGAGACTCTTCAAATTTCTTCAGTGCTTCTGAGAAGTTGCTGTTATTGTATAGCTGATACCCTTCCTGCATAAGACTGTCAGCCTGCTCGAGGCTCTGGGAATGTGCCGGAGTCAGGACAAGAAAAACAAGAAGCAGGGCAATTAAGATGCCGGCAGCTATTTCAGGTTTTTTTCCGTGATACTTTGAATTCATTTTATATCTCCTCCGTCACCTATAAGTAAAAAAGGCGCCCAGTAATAAGGGTGGGAGTATTCAGAATTTTTCAGCATGTCTTTTTGTGCTTCCTGTAAGGCAGCGCCCTTGGATTTGCCCTGTTTCAACCTCTTGTAAAAATCCTGCATCAGCTCAGCGGTGGAAACATCAGCGATGCTCCAGAGGGTTGCTATTACTGTAGGCGTTCCGGCATACATGAAGGCTCTTGATATGCCGACGATTTCATCACCGTTAGAAATCCTGCCTCCGGCAGTATTACAGGCGGAAAGAACCACTAAATTTGCTTTCAGGTCAAGTCCAAAAATATCCGATGTGGTGAGAATCCCGTCGGAGAATACCAGACCTGAGAAGAGGGGATAAGATGAATCAAGAATCCCGTGAGTGGCAAAGTGCACCAGAGTTCCTTTAGCTGCATTTTTTTTAACATCTTCTATGGTAGCTTTTTTCCCGACAAAAATTTTTCCTCCGGCATAAATCCGGGCTATTTCTTCCACTTCTTCTTTTGTTCCCGGCAATGGAGGAAGACCTCCACGCAGTATCTCGTCAGACATTACCGGAGTGCCTCTTACCGATACTGCTTTTTGGCTTTTAGTTTTTCCTCCAAAGCTGATGGAGATATCTCCTATAGCATAAGCGGCAAGTTTTTCTCCCTTTTCCTTAGGCTTTTTAATGCATAGCAGCCATACTGAAGCTGAAGGCTGGGTTAGAATCTGAAAGTTTTCAATAAGGTAGTCTCCCTTTGAATCTACAAGCATGGCAAATGGCAGGTAGTGAAGGGAGGAATGGGGAATGATGATAAGTTTGCTTTTACCTTTCATACTTTCCCAGGCGGGTTTGATAAGGATATTTGAAAGTGATGTTAATTCCTCTTTCAGCGGTGCTTTCCCGGCAACTCTTTTTAAAACTTCGGAAATTTTTTCCTCCAGCTGGTTTTCATTTTCCGGAATTTCCACAACTTTAATGCTGCTTTTATCCACAATGAAGAGATAGCTTTTCTTTAAGCCAGTGAAGTATTCAAGAAGAAGTGTACCGGCATCCAGGTTTTTCTGAATTTCCTTGAGGGATGAAACTTCAACGGTTTTAAATGATGCATACTCCGGATTGGAGATTTTCAGTTTCTCAAGGGTATCCTCATATTCCTTTTTCAGTTCTTTTAAGTGCAGGCGAAGTTTTTCTGCATTTTCAGTATTATTTTCTTTTTGAATATCAGACATGGCAGCCGTGATTTCCTGCGAAAGCTCCTCTTCTTTATTCATAATATCCAGGGAGGCTCCGGCTTTAAAATCTATTTTCTGGTTGCCAAGCATATCCAGAAATGTTCTTGCTTTTGCTCTTTCAGTATATTCCCAGGCATCTTCATCCCTGCCCTTTTGCAAAAGCAGTTCTATCAGCTCTTCATAAAGAATCAATTTGTTTTGCATAAAACTGGTTTTTTGCTCTTCAACTTTTAGTTTTCCCCTGATTTCCTCAAGAGCTTTTACGGCTCTTGAAAGTATGTCAATAGCCTCATCAGCTTTTTTAAGTCCTTTATATGAAAGACCTACTCCCGACAGACTCTTACAGGTTCCATCCGCGTCTCCAATCTCCTCATAAATCTTAAGCGCTTTCTGGTAGTAATCTAAAGATTTTGCGTAATCACCGAGAAGATAATAGAGCAAACCTATATTATCGCTGGCACTTCCCATGCCGCTCCTGTCCCCGATTTCCTCATAAATTTTAAAAGCCCTCATGTACTGATCCAGCGCCTTCTGGTGTTCACCGAGGTGATCGTAGACCAGTCCGATATTGTTAAGGGCGTCGCCGGTCACATTTCTATTACCGGTTTCTTCGGCAATCTTCAGGGCTTTCTGTTGATAATCAAGTGCCTTCCGGTCGTCTCCCAGAGAATAATAGATAACCCCCAAAGCGGATAAGTTTACCATTATACCTTTTTTATTGCCGATCTCTTCCTCAATCTTTAAAGCCCTCTGATAGTAATCAAGTGCTTTTTCATAGTCGCTGAGATAATAATAAACAGAACCCATATTGTTAAGAGCGCTTCCGATTCCGTCTTTATCCCCGGTGTCTTCAAAAATTTTAAGCGCATTTTGGTAAAAATACAGGGCTTTTTGATAGTCTCCCAGGGAACGATAAACCACTCCGATGTTTGTGAAACAATTCGCCGCGCCGCTTTTATTTCCAATTTGCAGAGCGATATTCAATGCCTTCTGATGGTAATCAAGTGATTTCCGGTAGTCACCGAGTGAATAATGAACTAAACCGATACTGGTAAAATCGGATTCCACTCCGCTTTTGTCCCCCGTTTCCTCTTTAATCTTAAGTGCCTTTTGAAAATAATCAAGGGCTTTCGCGTAATCGCCTGAAGAAAAATAAATATAGCCTATATTGAGCAGGTCGTCTCCAACGCCGTTTTTGTCCTCAAAATCTTCATCAAGTTTAATAACCTGCTGAAAGTAGTCAAGCGCCTGCTGGTAATTTCCCAGGGAATAATTGATTGTCCCCATGTTGTTAAGAACGCTTCTGACATCTAATTTATTGCCAATCTCGTTATAAATTTTCAGGGACTGCTGGTAATAATCCAATGCCTTTTGGTATTCCCCAAGAGATTCATAAACCAGTCCGATATTGTTAAGAGATTTCCCGGCGCCACTTTTGTCATTCAGTTCTTCAAAAATTTTAAGCGCTTTTTGATGATAATCCAGTGCTTTCAGATAGTCGCCCAAAGAAATATAAGCAACCCCGATATTTGTGTAGGCTACCCCTATGCCGTTTTTGTCTCCTGTCTCCAGAGCGATATTCAATGCTTTCTGATAGTAATCAAGTGCTTTCTGATAATCGCCGAAAGAAGAGTAAGCCAGCCCGATATTGCTAAGGACTATTCCAATGCGCTTTTTATCGCCCAGTTCCGTATAGATGTTAAGTGATTTCTGGCTGTAATCAAGTGACTTGCGGTAGTCACTCAGGTAATAATACAGCATTCCTATATTACCAAGCGTTTCTCCCATGCCTGCTTTGTTATTTGATTTTTCGTAAATTTTAAAGCATTCTTCGAACTTTTTCACTGCCTCGGAGAATTTGCCGTCGTAGTAAAGCTGATATGCCTCATTCATCATAGTGACAGTTTGGTCAGTGCTCTGGGAATGTGCAGGGGGAGAGAGAACAAAAATCAAAATAAGAGCAGCAAGAAAAAAAGCGCTTGTTAGAAATACGGTATCTTTTTTTCTTTTCAGTTGTTTTTGAAGCGGCTTTGAACTCATTTTATGCCCCCTGTTTTTAAAGATAATTTCTTTAAAAGCTTCTGCAAGAAGGCGGGCGCTCCTTCTGATTAAAACAAAAGAAAGGAAAAAGTTTGCGTTAAAAAGAACTAGGAATTATCCATGTCATAAACTGCAAAGCAGGGGTAAAAAGTGAATCTTTCAAAAATAAGAACTGTGGGCGGCAGGATCTGGTATACGTTAAATGACAGAAGATACAGGAAGCTTACGCCTCTTCTTATTAAAGAATGTATTTCTAATCTTGAAAAGTGGCAGCCGGAGAAAGAAAAAATCCGGAGGATTCCAGGTGTTAATCTCAATACGATAATTAATCCGTCGAACTGGGGAAACAGTGAATGGCTGGACTGCCTGAAGGATATGGGTGAGCCTCTGGATTTTATGCACAGGAAACTATGGGAGTATGCCCAGACTCTTTATGGCTTTAAAAAGCTGGGAGTAATTAAAGAAGACAGCACTGCTCTTGGAGTTGCCTGCGGCCATGAACCGGTGATTTTCTACCTTGCCAACAATATAGCGCTGGTTTATGCCACTGATATTTATAAGGGGCAGTTTTACCAGAAAAGCGGAGGTTTTGCCGACCCTTCCATGCTGACAACGCCCGAGAAGTTTTCTCCTTTTCCTTTTAAACAGGAGCATCTTAAGGTTATGCGTATGGATGCAAGGAAGCTTGAGTTTCCCGATGAAACTTTTGATTTGATTTTCTGCCTCTCTTCAATCGAACACTTTGGAAATTATTCGAAAAGACTTGAAGGAGTACATGAAATTGCCCGGGTATTAAAAAAGGGCGGGATTGCGGCAATAACAACTGAATTAATTTTGAATAATGTTAAAGATAAAAGATATTTTGATTATGATGAACTAAAGAAACTTATAGCCGAATCAGGCATGAAGGCGGTTGAAAAAATTTCTTTTGATATAGAGAGAATCTGGTTTGAGAAAATAAGCATGCACCCGATGGAAGAACACCTGACTCCTTATTTCATTCTTCAACAGGGCAAGACGATTTTTACTTCTGTAATGATATTTCTGGAGAAATAAACAAACCCCGGGTTATCGCGAGCTTAAAAGGTTCCGCTAAAATTATAATTAAGAAAGCGGGCTTTGCAAGAATTTTTCAAAAATCTTTCTAAAATGAAATCCGTAAACTGCAAAGGTCATCGCCATTGGCAGGAGCCGCGGGTGCTTGAACATGGTCCAGAAAAAGAGCCCCCAGTACTGGAATCTTTCTTTGCCCAGTATTCCAAGCAGAACTATGGATTTAAACAAGGCACCGGGATATCTGAAACTAAAGCGGTACATTTTTTTCTGCATAGGCTTGTATTCCCGTAAGAATGTTTTTACTCTTTCATAGTAATGTTTAGGTGAATAAACGGTTTGTAGAATATTTTTGTAACCCTTGATAAGCACTTCGTAGTTCATTTTTGGAATGAAGTTGACGGAGAAATCCGTGTTGTTGCCGGTAGTATCTTCCAGCAAACGTTTTTCTTTTTTAAGACGCTGATGGAGTTTTGTTTTTGGCAGGGCATGCAGGATGCCAACCATTGCTGTGACAATTCCGCTTTTCTGGATGAATTTTATCATTGTTTCAAAAATTGAAACTGGATCGCTGTCAAAGCCCACAATAAATCCTGCCTGCACCTGAAAACCGAAATTCTGAATCCTTTTGACACTGGCGATTAAATCACGGTTCTTATTCTGGGATTTGTTGCACTCCGCTAAACTTTCTTCATTGGGAGTTTCAATGCCGATGAAGACAGTATTGAATCCCGCTTTTGCCATTAACTGCATAAGTTCCTCGTTATCGGAAAGCTCTATAGATGCCTGTGTAACAAAGGTAAAGGGATGTTTCTTTTTCTCCATCCATTCAATAATAGCGGGAAGAATTTCATTTTTTAACTTTCTTTTATTGCCGATAAAATTATCATCAACAAAAAATACTGCGCCTCTCCAGCCATGGGAATAAATATTTTCAAGCTCCTTTATTATCTGGTCTTTATCTTTTGTTCGCGGCGAGTGCCCATACAAGAGGGTAATATCGCAGAATTCGCAGTTAAAAGGACAACCGCGCGAATACTGGATGTTCATTAACGCATATTTTTTCATGTTAATAAGCTTCCATACCGGCTGGGGTGTCGTTTTTATGTCAGCCCATTGATCGGAGGTATAAATGCGTTTTGCACAGCCTTTTTTAAAGTCTTCCAAAAACAGTGGCAATGTGATTTCAGCTTCATTAAGCACTAAGTAGTCAACATCACTGAATTCTTCAGGCGTGGTCGTAAAAAGAGGACCGCCGGCTACAACCTTAACGCCTGATTTTTTGCACCTGGCGATAATTTTCATCACAGATTCTTTTTGAACGATCATGGCGCTTATAAAAACAAGGTCAGCCCACTTAAGGTCGTCATCTTTCAGTTTGTCTGTGTTTATATCTACAAGTTTTTTTTCCCATTCTTCCGGAAGCATGGCGGCAACAGTCAGTAATCCAAGGGGAGGACTGTGAGACTTTTTAAAGATAAATTTCAGGGCATGCTTAAAGCTCCAGAAAGTGTCCGGGAATTCCGGATATACTAAAAGAATTTTCATAAACGGGCTCCTTTGCTGTATTTAAGGCTTCAGCTCCGGCGAAGGTAGACCATGCCAAATTCGTATAGGAGCCAGAAGGTAAAGAAAACTTGTTAATACATTATAGCAGATTAGAGTCCCTTTTGTCATTATTACCAATTTTCGAGTTGATTAAACCTCAGATTCACGGATTCAGCTCCGGGGAATAGCGCACCATGCCAAACTGGTGCAGAATCCAGTAAGTAGTCAGTTTATTGTATTTGATTTTCGGCAGAATCTTTCTTTCAGCCATGACGCTGAAAAGAACATCCGGCTTGAATTCTTCGGTCTGCCTTTGGGAGATTGCAACAATATCAACTTCGGATAAAGATGGGTCTGTGCGGAAGGCTGTCAGTATTATTCTTAAAGCCTGAGCTTCAATAAGTTTTCTTGATTTTGATTTTCCCGCCCAGAAATGCACCAGGGCAGCCCTGTAAAATCCGTTGTGAGCAACGCCTATCCGGTAAACCGGCAGGTGAAGCCTGGCTCTTCTTAAAGCAATGCTTAGCTTCATTTCTGCAGGCGGGAAAAATTGCATAAGTGACGGGCTTTCCCATTTTACTATATAGCTTTTCTTCTTTTTCTTTGGAGGGTTTTTATTAGATTGCTTCGTCACTACGCTCCTCGCAATGACCTGCCCGTTCTGGGAACGGGCGCTAGCGGCGATAATCCATTCATCTTTATTCCCGCCCAAACAGGGAAATGATGTTTTATCTGTTTCCTCTCCCCATCGGGGAAGGGGCAAGGGTGAGGGGGCTGCAATGACTGTTTTTGCGGCGCCTGTAAAAATTAGAAAGACCAGAATTAAAAAAGTGCCAGTTAAAATTTTTCCGGTTAGTTTCATGTTACCAGTCATAAGTTTTTAAATCCTGATTCAGCGTTACCAGCTTATGGGCGGGTATATCCAGTGAAACCAAAACTCCCGCACCAGCGGCTGAGAATGGGCCAATTTTTCTTCCAGCCATAATCATTGTATTTACGCCTGTTCTGCAGTAATCCCCTATGAAGCAGCCAAGCCCTCTTTTGCCCGTAGATTCAAGCCTGGTTCCTATACGCATCAGTATCTCCCTGTCATCGTGCCTGAGTGTTCCGCACACAGTTGCTGCTCCAAGATTGGTATTCTCTCCGATGACTCCGGATATATACGAATAGTGCATGCAGTAAACTTTATCAAGAATTACGCCGTAAATTTCCGCACAGTGGCCGATATGCACTTCATTTCCTATAGAAGAATTTGCTATCCAGGCATGGGGACCAATCCTGCAATTATCTCCTATAACTGCGGGTCCATAGATATGTGTGCCCGAATAAATCACGGTGTTTTTTCCGATATGAACACATCCTGTAAGGCGAACTCCTTCTTCGACAATACTGCCTTCGTCTGCAACAAGCCTTTCATAATATTTAGTATTTATTTTCGCTGATGCAGAAATTTTTGATTTTTTTGTGCTATTGTCGATTTCATTAAGGGCTGAATTATTAGCATCCAGAATCTGCCAGGGCATATCAATGTCCACAAGCGGTTCCTTCAATGGCACAGCCTTTATTGGAAATTCTTTTGTCATCTCATGGAGGCTCTGCAAAAGTTCTGTTTCCATCACGGCTTCCATACCCGGGGGAACTCTTGAGAAATATCCGGGATTGTTTTCAAGACAGGGGAATACTCTTTTATCCAGATGAAAGATTCCTGCTATTGCATGGGTTGCCGAAGTTTCCTCTTCCCATCTTGCTTTTAGCGAAAAAGAAGTAATTTTGCCTTTTTCCACTTTTGCACCCATTCCTTTTGACGGTTCAATATGGGTGCAGACCCCGGCAGAAAGGGGAGGGGATTCCATGATAATCTTATAGTTCTCACAAGCGGTATAAATGTCGCCGTAAATAAGAATAAAATCTTCTTTAATTTTATCTTTTGCTTTTAAAAGAGAGAAAGCCGTACCGCAAGCTTCCGCATCTTTTAAAAATTCAAGTTTTGGTTTTTTACGACCCGAAAAATAATTTTTTATTCTTGAATCGTCCCTGCCTGTTATAACAATAATATTGTTGATTCCGGCTTTTCCAAGCCCGTCAATAACATGAGCAAGAAGCGGCTTATTTGCGATTGGAAAGATTACTTTTGGTCTTGTTACGGTAAACGGCTCAAGTCTTTTTCCATTTCCCGCGGCTAGGATTACAGCCTGCACTTTTCCTCCTATCTGATAAGAAGAGCAAGAATTGCTTTCTGAACATGCATCCTGTTTTCGGCTTCGTCTATTACAACCGCGTGAGGACCGTCCATCACCTCGTCAGTTATTTCTTCGCCCCGGTGCGCCGGCAGGCAATGCATTACGATTACATCATCTTTTGCTTTCTTAAGCATTTTTTCGTTAACCTGGTATTCACTGAAAGCTTTGAGGCGCTCCTTTTTCTCGGCATCCTGGCCCATGCTTGTCCAGACATCGGTATAAATTATATCTGCGCCGTCAAGGGCTGAAGAAATATCGCTTGATACTTTTATTTTGCATCCAGTTTTTTTGGCGATTTTCTTAGCCTCATCCAGTATTGAAGCGGGTGGGTCATAGTTTCTGGGATGTGCCGCTGCCATATCCATTCCAACTTTGGCGCAGCCGAGCAGAAGTGAATTACAGACATTATTTCCGTCTCCGATATAAGCCATCTTTAAGCCTGCAAGTTTCCCTTTTTTCTCTATTGCAGTGAAGAGATCGCCCAGTATCTGGCAGGGATGTTCCATGTCCGACAAACCGTTGATTACAGGAACGCTCCCGTATTTTGCAAGTTCAACTACAGTATTATGAGAAAATACTCTTGCCATTATTCCGTCAACATAACGGCTTAAAACCCTTGTTGTGTCGGCAATGGTTTCCCCCCTGCCAAGCTGGAGATCATTTGATGATAAATACAGCGCATACCCGCCCAACTGGTACATTCCTGCTTCAAAAGAAACTCTTGTCCGGGTGGAGGGCTTTTCAAAAATCATCCCCAGAGTTCTCCCGGCTAATATCGGATGAGGCTGACCTGTCTTTTTCTGAAGTTTCAGCATTTCCGTTGTTGCAAAAATTTGCTCGATTTCTTCAAGGGTAAGGTCCGCGATGGAAAGAAGGCTCTTCCCTTTCATATCTACTGCCATTATTAATCCTCCTGAAAATAAAAAATATTTTTTATTTATTTCTTTTTCCATCCCCCAATTCCTCTTGTTTTCTTGGATAGTGTAAAATCTTTGCAGGTCTTTTTACAGCTATAACAGTAGTGGGAGAGCTTGCTCTCCATAATAAGCAAAGCTTGTTTTCTCGCGTTATTTCATAGGCGTGCAGCCTGTGATTATAATAGTTCGAAAATAAAAGCAAAGCAAGGTGCGTCCCGACCGATTAGGGAGGGCTTGCACTGCAAGAGCACGGGTTTTGGCTGGAACTTCTTGGCGAGCAAGGGGCGAGCATAGAAGGTTCCGCAAAACCCTGATTTCAAGGATGAAGCCGAGCGAGCAGCTCGGCGAGAGCGAAGCGAAAAATTAAGCTTTGCCACTACAACAGTAATTTAAGCTCGAGGAAGAGTTCCTACAAATTCTTGACACAAACCTTTTCTCGAGATGTTGTTGAAACAACAGGTTGTTCCTGCTATAATTGAGCCGTTAAAATAACTGCATTCTTTTTCACAGGAGAAAACAATGATTAAAAATAACATCCTTGAAACAATCGGCAATACACCCCATGTCAGGCTTGGCAGGCTTAGCGGCCCTGATAGTGCAGAGATAGTGGCAAAGCTTGAGTTTTTCAACCCGGGCTCTTCCGTAAAAGACAGGATTGCATATTATATGGTGGAGGAAGCAGAAAAGGAAGGTTTGCTCAAGAAAAACAGCATAATTGTCGAGCCCACTTCAGGCAACACGGGAATAGGGCTTGCAATGGTAGCGGCAGTCAAAGGGTACAGGCTGAAGCTTACCATGCCTGAGACCATGAGCCTTGAGAGAAGAAAAATTCTTAAAGCCTTTGGAGCAGAGCTTGTTCTGACAGAAGGAGCAAAGGGAATGAAGGGCGCTGTTGCAAAAGCAGAGGAGCTTGCACGGGAAGACCCCCATGTATTCATTCCCCAGCAGTTTAAAAATATGGCAAATGTAAAAGCTCATATTGAAACCACGGCACAGGAGTTACTTAGGGAAGTAAAAGAGTTTGATGCCTTTGTTGCCGGGGTCGGCACAGGCGGGACGATAATGGGTGTGATAGCGGTGTTGAGGGAAAAATTGCCAGGTGCAAAGTTTATTGCCGTGGAGCCGGCCGATTCACCTGTTCTTTCGGGCGGGCAGCCCGGTCCTCACAAGATACAGGGTATAGGAGCGGGCTTTATACCCGACATACTGGATGTGAAACTCATTGATGAAATTATCAAAGTCACTTCAGAAGATTCCTTCAAAACATCGGAGAGGCTTGCCGCGGAAGAGGGAATACTTGCCGGCATATCTGCAGGCGCAAATACATGGGCAGCCCTGAAAGTAGCTGAGAGACTTGGAAAGGGAAAACGCGTTGTTGTAATGATCCCGGATACGGGCGAGAGATATCTTTCCACCGCGCTCTTTGAGGAGAGGGAAAATGTTTGACGTATTTAAAATCGCTTATGAAAAGGACCCTGCTTTAAAAGGGGGACTGAACTTTCTTGAAGTTCTTTTTTATCCGGGTGTGCAGGCAATAATTTTTTACCGGATAGCTCATTTTCTGCACCGCCTTCATATTCCTCTTATCCCGCGTGCTATCTCATATTTTGCAAGGTTCCTGACCGGCGCAGAAATTCATCCGGGCGCAAAAATCGGGAAACGCTTTTTTATTGACCATGCAACCGGGGTTGTAATCGGAGAAACTGCCGAGGTTGGTAACGATGTCATGCTTTATCACGGCGTGACCCTCGGCGGGACGGGCTGGTGGCGTGATAAAAAAGGCGCAAAAAGACATCCCACAATCGAAGACAATGTTACTATAGGGGTGGGCGCCGTAGTTCTGGGACCCGTAGTTATAAAGAAAAACTCGAAGATAGGAGCTCTTACTTTGATTGTTGACGATATACCGGAGGGCTCCACGGTTGTATGTCCCAAAGGAAGATTAAAAATAATGGAGGGCGGAAGCGCAAAATATCTTGATCCATGCGCAACATGCAGTAAAGAGCCTGACGGCGGCTGGAATCAGTAACATTTATTAATCCCCCTCTATCTCACTTCAGTAAAGGGTAAAATCCCCCTTGCTCCCCCTTTAGTAAGCAGAGCTTGTTTTGCGGCATGATACTCCGCAGCAAAGCTGCAGAGTTTTCAATCGTAAAATAAAAGGGGGCAGGGGGATTTTAAATTGCTTCGGAGTTTTTCATGACAGTGTGAAGGGCTGTTATGGGTAAATGCACCGCAGGAGGAAATTACAGCATGCAAGGATAATACCTTCAATAAAGTCATGACAGGAGGTTTTTTTTATGAGCGAGATAGAGAAATTTAAGACTTTGACTGAGGAGTTTTTCAGGGAAGAGGACAGGCTTTACCCCACTACCACGACAATACTGGGAATACATGACTACGATGATTGCCTGGAAGATTTCAGCCCTTCGGGCATAAGCAAACAAAGAAAGATTTTTAACGATTATATTGCCAGATTCAAGGCTCTTGATTACAACGCTCTGGACACAGACTCCCGCGTTGAGTATCTTCTTGTGACAACGGGAATCAGGAGGGCACTGCGGATTCTTGACAGAACAAAAGAATGGAAGACAGACCCTAATTTCTATCTCGAGATTGCAATACAGTCTTTATATATGCTTTTGATAAGAGAATTTGCACCTCTTGAGGATAGAGTCAGGAGCATCATAAACAGACTGAAGCTTGTGCCCGAGTTTTTAAATCAGGGCAAAGCAAATCTTGAAAATCCTCCTGAAATTTTTACCGGTGTAGCCATTGAAACAGCCGAAGGCGCCGTTCATTTTCTTGAATCAACCATTATGCCTCTGGCTGATGAAGTGCCGTCATTAAAAAAGGATATTATCAGTTTGACTGAAAGAGTCATAAATGCGTTTAAAGATTTTCGTGAATTTCTGGAAAAAGATCTTCTCCCCAGGTCCAAAGGCGATTTTGCCGCCGGTCCGGAGATATTTGACGAGATGCTGAGGGAAGATCATTTTCTTGATTTTGAGCATGAACAATTATGGAAAACAGGACAGGAAATTTTTGCCCAGAGCGTTGAGGCGCTGAAAGAAGGCGCGGCAAAAATTGATAAAAGCAAAAATTGGTTTGATATCATGCTTGATATCAAGAAAAAATATCCTCCGGCAGGGGAGCTTCTAAAGGCATATAGAGAATATATGAATAAGGCAAAGAATTTTGTTGTCGAAAAGGACCTTGTGGACATACCTTCCGGAGAAGAAATAGAGATTATTGATACGCCTGTCTTTAACAGGCCACAGATTCCATTTGCCGCTTATATGCCTCCCGGCCCTTTCGATAAAATGCAGAAAGCCCATTTTTGGGTAACGCCCATCGACCCGAATCTTCCTCCCGAAACTCAGGGGCGAATCCTTCAGGAGCACGCCTGGGCAAAAATTCAATATGTGGCGCTTCATGAGGCATATCCGGGACACCATCTCCAGCTGGTATACATGTCCACTCTTCCTTCAAATGTGTTGAAAAGAGCCTTTTCAACTGTCCTCATAGAGGGCTGGGCTTTTTACTGCGAGGAAATGATGAAAGACCTGGGCTTTCTGGACGAATACGGCGGATTCAGCCAGCTTGATGCTCAGCTCTGGAGAGCGGCAAGAGTCATCATAGATGCAGGGCTTCATACCAGAGGGATGACCTTTAGCGAAGCGGTTAAGTTTCTTGAAGAAAAAGTGCATATGGCTCACCCGAGCGCCGTTGCCGAGGTGAAAAGATATACAAGGACGCCGACTCAGCCCATGTCGTATTTTATAGGCAAGCTTGAAATTCTTAAGCTGAGAAGGGAATTCAAGGAAAAAATGGGTGAGAAATATTCTCTTAAGGACTTTCATCAAAAACTGCTCAACAATGGTTCTGTGCCTCCGGCTCTTTCCAGAATCAGGCTTGGTCTTGGTGAAATGAAACCGCTGGAAAAGATACTGTTATAAGCAAGCTTGTTTTCTCATGCGACATCACGGGTTTCCCCTGGATTGTCGCTATTCGAAAATAAGCAAGCTTGTTTTGCGGCAGGACACCCCGCATCAAAACTGCGGGGTCTTCGATCGCAAAATAAAGCAAGCTTGTTTTGCGGCAGGACACCCCGCATCAAAACTGCGGGGTAGTTTATTTTATCTCGCCGTTTTAAGTGCCTCGCCGCAGGTGCAGGTTCTTTTTGCCGGCATTTTTTCTATCATCTTTATAATCATCTTTTTTACTTTTTCATTGTTTGAATTAAAAACTTTTATAACCTCGCTGTGGGAAACCGGCTTTATTCCTTTTTGCCCTTCCAGCCCCACGTCATAATCGGTTATCAATGAAATGTTGACATAACAAATTTCAAGTTCTCTTGCAAGTATTGCTTCAGGGTAGCCGGTCATATTTATCACCGACCAGTGATAAA
>JAMDEM010000004.1:13912-16354 GCA_023486985.1 Bacillota bacterium | reverse complement strand
AGGCGACCAAGGATGCCGGTACTATTGCAGGTTAACTTTCGACACAATTTCAGAGGAAAGCTGTATTTTTGCATTTTCTGAAGCTTCCTTGATCCTCTGCATTGCCACACGATCCATTCTGAGATCAATTCCGGTGGCTTTCTTAAATTCATCAACCAGATAATCCATTATTCTTTGATCCCAGTCATCTCCGCCCAGCCTCATGTTGCCTGCGGTTGCTTTTACTTCAAAAACTCCGCCGCCGATTTCAAGTATTGATACATCAAATGTTCCGCCGCCAAGGTCCCAGACAAGAATTGTCTCGATTAAGAGGCACATGGGAACAGATTACAAGGTTCTGATTTCTCGAGCTTGTCAAGGCCGTAAGCCATGGCAGATGCCGTGGGTTCGTTAATGATTCTCAAGACATTGAAGCCTGCAATAGTACCGGCATCCTTGGTCGCCTGCCGTTCGCTGTCGTTAAAATACGCAGGAACAGTAATTACAGCATTCTCAATCGGGAAGCCAAGATAAGCTTCCGCATCTGCTTTAATCTTCTGCAAAATCATTGCTGTAATTTCCTGAGGAGTGTACGACTTATCATCAATCAGAACCTTGTAATCTGTTCCCATGTGCCTCTTAATCGAGGTAATGGTTCTCTCGGGATTGCTTATAGCCTGTCTTTTGGCTATGTCGCCAACCAGTCTTTCACCGGTTTTTGAGAACCCCACCACAGACGGGAACATAGAATTCCCCTCGACACTGGGGATAACCAGGGGCTGCCCCGCCTCAACCACAGCGATTAATGAATTTGTTGTTCCAACATCAATCCCCACAATTTTACTCATAAGTTTTCTCCTCCTGCCGCAGGATTTTTTTTACTAATCTCTATTTTACCCAATTTAAAGACTTTTACCTAAACCTGGAACTTATTTATTCTCCCTCCTCCTCATTACTTCCTTCGTCAACCGGCTCTTCTATTAAAAATTCTTCCGCCCAAACAGAGTCTGAAGCCGGCAAGGGAGTTTCCTCTTCATTAAAAGACTTGGCAACCTTTACCAGAGAAGGTCTTAAAAGCTTGTCCTTCAAAAGAAAACCTCTCCTGATATCTTCTATTATCGTGCCTTCCTGATATTCGTTGGTTTTTTCTTCCATCAGCACCTCATGGTATGCAGGATCGAAAAAATCCCCCCTGCAGTTAATCGGCACAAGACCCTCTTTCATCAAAATTTCATTAAGCTGGCTCTGTATCATTTCCACTCCCTTTGCCATAGCCTCAAAATCATTATTTTGTCTGGATGATTTTATGGCAAGGTCAAAGTTATCCAGAACCGGCAGAATCCTGGATATAAGCTGTTCACTTGCATATTCAACTAATTTTTCATTTGCCTGCTTCTGCCTTTCCCTGAAGTTGGTAAAATCAGCACTCATCCTTTTAATGGTTTCCTGATAATCGGAAATCTCCTTGAGGAGGGAGTTATTCTGCTCCCTGAGAGCATCAATCTCTCCTTCTCTTGCATTAATCTTTGACTTTAATCTGTTAATTTCTTCCTTGATATCTTCAGAAACTTGAGTGCCATTTTCCTTATGAATAAAACTGCTTGCTTCTTTCACAACTTTGTATTCAATCTGGAGTTTGTTCAGCTTTGATTCAAGGTTGTCTATCTCTTCTTTCAGGCAGCGGCATGCCATTCTGTAGTATCCAATAAGATTGTCAGGAGTTATGGTGCCGGGATCGGCGCTTTCAACCCTGGGCTTAAGAAAATTCAATGACTCCACATTTTCGATACTGCAGGCAAGTTCCTTAAGATCGGCTGCAACAAGTTCCGGACTTCTAAATTCTCCTGCTCCGGGAGCTTCAGGGAGAGTCTCCGGCTGCATTTTCTTCGTCTTTATTTCAGGGGGTTGCTTCGCGCTGCTCTTTGCAATGACATTTTTTTTGCCTGAAGCGGCAGATGATTTTTGTTTTACTTTTGAAGAAGATTTTTTTGCTGATTTTGTTTTTGCCGGCATTTTATTCCTCTTTCTCTCCTGCTCTTCCGTTAGAGCTTTCTTTCATTTTTATTATGGTATTTATTCTAAGAACTGCCTCTGCCACTTCACCAGCCGCCCTTAAGGCAAAAAGCTTTACCGGCGCGGGGTCGAGTATTCCTGCCTTTCTTAAATCCTTTATCTCTCCCGTATCACAGTCAATTGCCAGGGAATCGTTGTTTTCCCGGCTCTGGGCTGAAATCACTTCCTCAACTTTTTCCAGTGGATTAAAACCGGCATTCTGCACCATCTGGGCAAGAGGTTTTTTCAATGCTTCAATGACGCAGAGGACACCGTAAGATTCCATCCCCTTTAATTCATCTTTAAGCTTCTGCATCTTTCTTGCTGCGGCAATTTCAGCCGCTCCTCCTCCGGCAACCACGCCGCCTCTTAAAGCCGCCTGCACTGCAGACGCAGCATCCCTGGCAATTG
>JAMDEM010000004.1:0-13902 GCA_023486985.1 Bacillota bacterium | reverse complement strand
TTCTGCCGCAACCTCCCCGGTTGCCGCTCCAACAAGAAAAGTGGCAAGGGGCCTGCCTTTGCCGCCGGTAATTAAAGTTATTTCCAGTTTTTCAATGTTCTCAACGACGGATGCATAACCAAAGAATCTTTCAAAATCTTCGCCGGTCTTTTTAAGGGCTGACTTTTTCAAAGCCCTTGCGCCCGTGTGTTCCGCCGCACGCCTTAATTCTCTTGAGGAAAGCCTTGAAAGAACCAAAACGCCTGATTCGGTCAAAATTTCTTCCGCTTCTTCGTCAACCCCCCTGTCAACAAGAATAAGTTTAACGCCGCTATTTATAATTTTTTTGATATTTTCAATAAATTCAGCCCTCATTTCCCTGTACCGGTTAAAGCCGGATTCGGTGGCTAGTGCTTCTTCCTCTATTCTTTCCGGCTCAAAAGAATCGTCAAAAGCAAGGACCTTAACATTTTCAAGAACTTTCGGCATTTCCTGATTAAGACGATTTTTACTTACAACAACGCCGTTTATTACTTTACTGGATACGCCTTCTTTGGTTACAATTGCGTCACTGAACCTGAAATCAGGGTCAAGAAGGCGCTTTTCTCCTAAAATTGCAGAAGCTTCTGCAATAAGATCGGCAATGTCTTTATGCCCCCTTCCAGCCACAAGAGCAACGCTGGTAACAGCTTTGTCTTTGCTTCCTTTAACGGGCACTGACTGGGACTTTATCTCTTCCATGGCAAAAGCAACCGCTCTTTTCATGCCTTCTATTATTCTTGAAACAGGCACGCCTCTTAAAACATAGTTCAGGGCTTCACTTACAAGGGTGCCGGACATAATAGTTGCTGTGGTTGTCCCGTCGCCTATCTCCTCATGCTGTGCCCGGGCGATGTTTATCAACATCCTTGCAGCCGGATGGGAGGCATCAATGCAGTCAAGGATGGTAACCCCGGCGTTTGTAACAACCACTTCTCCAAACCTGTCAACAAGCATTGTGTCAAGCCCTTTTGGTCCAAGGGTACCCTCAACGGCACTTGCTACATTTCTGATTGCGTTAACATTGGTAAGAAGGGCGGAAAATTTCTCTTCTACTTCCCTTTCTGCTCCAGGACTTTTTATACTCACTTAACATCTCCCGTCTGCGGACTTGAAATCCCCTCGCCCTTACCCTCTCCGCGAAAGGGAAAGGATAAAGAAGAGATTGCTTCGGGACTGCGTCCCTCGCAATGACAATTATAAACTATTATCCGATGGAAAATTCCTGCAGCTTGCCGCTCAAAGATTCAGCTACATAATTAACTACTGAAATTACTTTGTCATAATTCATTCTGGTCGGTCCTATTACCCCCAGAATGCCCACCGGCTCCCTGCCCAGATTATATGTTGCTGTAATCATGCTGATATCTTCCATCTGGCAGAGACGATTTTCCTTCCCTATATAAACCCTGATACCCGGAGCGCTGAAAGTTTTATTAAGAATTTCTGCAATAAGCTCTTCCTGGTCAAGAAGCTCCATTATCTTTTTTAATTTTTGAATATCCTTAAACTCAGGCAGGTCGAAAAGCTGTGTGACACCGCTTCTTACAACCCGGTCGTTTTCTATTTCCGCCATGTGAATTGCAGCATCTTGAATCTGGGAAAGTATGTTTTCATTCGCTTCTCCAAGCGCAAGACCGGCTAAACAGCAGCCAAAAGTCTCAACCGGCGCTTCCCTTAGCCTTTCATTAAGAATATTGGTAATTTTTTCAAGATCAGCCGGGTCAAGGGGGAAAGAGAGGTCAATCTTTTTATTCATTACAGAGCCTGTATTGGTAAGCATCACCATAAGGATGCTTGCATCTGTTATTGGAACAAGCTTTAAATATTTAAATAGAGACTTTCTTAACCTGGGCGCCAGTATCAGGGCGGAATATCTTGTTATATTAGAAAGTATCCTGCTTGTATGTTCAATAACATACTCTATCCGGGAGCTTGCCTCCCTGTATTCCATGTCAATTACCGGAGCCTCAGCCGGAGGAAGAATTGCATGGTCAAGCAGGAGGTTTACGTAATACCTGTAGGCTTTATCGAGAGGAACTCTTCCTGCAGAAGTATGAGGCTGGGTAATATAGCCTCCTGCCTCAAGCTCCGCCATATCATTTCTTATCGTTGCCGAACTGCAGCCCGGATTGTACCTGTTTAAAATAGCGGATGACCCCACCGGTTCAGCCGTGCGGATATATTCTTTTATTACGGCAAACAAAATTCTTTCCTGCCTTGGCTCAAGTATGCACAATAGGTCCATAAAAAACCCGCTTAAAAATGATTTTTTCAGAAACATCCAAACTAATAAATATCATTTTTTGCCTTCCTTTGTCAATATGCCGAAATTCCAGGGTAAAACCCTTTTAAATCAAGTTTTAACCCTGAACCGTATAATTGATACCTTTTCAAATATTGTTTTAATTCCAACGACTTACAAGTCTACTCTAATGGACCTATTGTGCATACTGCCAGCTTTAGACTATAATAAATAAAACTCCCCTTTTATGCAGTATTTGTATTTAAAACCAGGGCATACTTTCTTAACCCATGGTTAGACCCTGCAGGGAGGCAAAAAAATTTGACGCGAGGAATTTCTCATAAAAGAAAAGGATTTCTCTCGATACTGGAGCTTGTCTTTGCTTTATTCATTTTTCTTGCAGGATTTTTGATGATTCTGGGAGTTTATCCTACAAGCTTCATGAGCGTAGGCAAGTCAAGAGAGTTTATTTTCGCCACCAACATTGCCCAGAGGGAGATGGAGCGCCTCAAAGCCATACCCTACAACAATTTCCCGGCTGCCCTGGCCGGTACAAGCGTTAACCTTTACAGCAGTGTCGACACAATGCAATTTGTAATTAACGGCAAGACCATTCCGGTTGATTTCGACTGGACAGACAAAGTCAGTACGTACATGCAAGACGACCCGAACTTTAATTATAAAGGACTGCAGGTAACCGTGGGTTGGCAGTCTTCATCTACAGGCTATCATGTATATACCCTGGAAACTTTAATAGTGAATCAGAATTGATATGAGAAAAAAAGGCTTCACATTAGCAGAAACACTTGTATACTCCGGAATCGCCCTGGTAGTCACGCTTCTGGTTTATGACGCTTTTCAGGGAGGGGTTGATCTCCAATCAAGAGCGGACGCCCAGATTAATATTCACACAGGCGTACGGTCAATACTTTTAACGATGGGGAAAGAACTTGAAGAATCAAATATTCTTACTATTTCTGTTTACAACACCGCCCCGCAGGGGATAATTTTTGCTTCCCCAAGAGACCCGAACAATAATTTGCAGTTTGACAGCGAGGGATACATTTACTGGTACAAATACATCTGCTATTACGTTGACTCTGATTCAACAAGCGATACAGGTTACAGCTTTTACCGGAAAGAACTGCCAATGCCTTACCAGACAACAACAGCGCAGGTAAGCACCTGGGATATAAATTATTTTAAAGTTTCGCCATCGCCGGGACAGCTTATCTGCAAAAACATTTCATCTATTTCCTTTTCTTTATCCGGCACCGTCACCGCCACTCTCACTGTTTCCAAAAACGGCAGGGGCGGTGCAAATAATTCACTGGTGAACTTAACATACAATTTCACCTGCAGAAATCAATAGAGGCGGTATGAAGAAAAACATTGGAAGAAACAATGAAAAAGGCTTAAGCATGGCAATAATTTTACTTCTTCTTTTAGTTTGCGTTGTCATGGCTGTTGTAACCGGAGGAATGGCAATTTTCAATCTTCATTATTCCCAGATTACAGCTTCAAAGATTGTTGCTAACTATGCGGCGGAAGCAGGAATTGCAAAAGCCATTTACTGCCTTTACGAAGCTACTGATTACTACTATGACGCCAATTTGACCTACAGCACTCCCGAGCTTCCCGGTGCTAGCGGCGCACTTAACGAAACACTTCCTTTAAACTCCGGCACCAGTTATTATATTACTTTTAATTCAGCCCAGCCTTATTACTCTGTAAACAACATATGGGGAAACACTTCTGTTCCGGGCTGGGGCGGCTTTCAGGTCCCTCCCAACAGTATATATGTAATTTCCTCATCCCAGGTTTCGGGAACATCAAACTACGTGAGGATTGCAGCCTTAATTCAATTAAGATGTCCCGAAGAGGCGGAGGATGCGATTTTTTCCAACGGCTACATAAACCTCAACAATTCAAGCGGAGCCTCCACCGTAGCTACAATAACCGGAAAGGTTTTCTCGAATTTCCGCAGAACAAAATCCGGCACCTATTCGGTAAAACTTGGGACAGGGTCAAAGGTGATAACCCCTGCCGCCTATGAGGTTGGCGGGGTGGTACCTGTAAGAAGAAAAGCATCAAGCTGGGGACCTTTCGGAAATTCCGCTACTTCTGTTTCATCTCTTAACGGCGCCACCCGCGTAGATGGCACAACTCTTTTAACTTATGCTGACAACGGCGCTTATACTCTCCAGCAGCCCCTGCCGTTTATCACCGTGGATATAACAACAACTGTCGGAAGCGCTGCCAGTAACCCTGCCGTGGCAAAACCCTATGGCACCAATACTGCTACTGATGTAACACTTACTCCCGGCTCGGTAATCACCCAGGACACTTATTTTCCCGGAAATGTAACTGTTACCGGCGATCTGATGGTATCGCCGGGTGTTAAAGTCTATATAAACAAATCTCTTACAGCTTCCGGCGTCATAACAAGCGGCAATTTTATAACAGACACTCGATATGTTCCAAAAATTTATATAAACGGCAGTACCACCGGCGGCGGCGGCGCTACATATGGCTGTACCTTTAACTTCGGAACTCCTTCGCAGATACCGTTTGGGGGCGTTGCCATCCTTGCCAATAACGATATAAACTTTAATCTCTCCTTCAGCCATTACACAGGAAATTATTTTACCGGCTTCCTTTATTCCCTGGGAAACATACAACTTCCAAACATGGCTGGCACATCAATAAATTTTACCGGCGGGATTTATGCCAAGGGAAATGTAACAGGAGGGGGGGATAACGCAACGATTACTCTTCAATCTCTCTATCCCAATACAATTCAGCGTCTAATCAGGCTTAAAATTATCGGGTTGAAATTTCTTTAATTATTAAGATTGCTTCTCTGTCATTAGCAATGACGTTTTTTAAGGAACCAGAACCATTTCAGCAACATTTATGCCAAGCTCTATTTTTCTTGCCTTAAGATGCGGGTAAGGCGTAAATATATAAAGATCGTCCGAGCCGCTATTCAAGACACAAAGCTCGTTTCTTGCAGTAAACTCAAGAGCAATGGGATCCCTGCCGGTTAAAAGGTTTTTTTCAAACTTCACTTCGGGGAGGCTGAAAACTGAAACCGTATTTGAACCCCTGGCGGCAATGTAAAGATGTTTGCCTTTTGGATGAATAGCAATATCAAAAGGCTTTTTTCCTTCACAGGAAAAAGTGCCCTTAACAATCCCGTTTATAACATCAACCTCGGCAAATTCATCGGTTTCAGGAAGCAGAACATAAAGAATTCCCTTATCGGAATTCAAAGCCACTTTTCCGGGGCTTCCAGGCAGGGCAATGCTGTTGATTACTTTCCGGGATTTTGCATCAACAATGGAGATGTTGTTGGAGCCTGTATTTGCAACGTATATGTAACCTGTACCAAGGCTTATAACCATGCCGGTCGGATTCTTATCAAGAGGAATTACCCCTGTTTCTTTTTCACGGACGGCATCCACGGAAAAAAGGGAATTAAGCCCGGGATGAAGTACAAAAATTTCCCCGTAAAGATTTGTAACAACCGGACCCGGGTCATTATGCACGGGAATTTTCTGCAGAACCTTATAAGTTACCCCGTCAATATTGTATAATAACTTATGAATCTTATCTGATACAAAAACATTTGTTTTCAGGGAAGAGATTGACATATGTATAACAGGAAAATCATAGACCGGTCTATCAACGATTTTGTATTCTTCAAGATCCACCACACAGATTGTCTGCTCTTTGCCTGATATCAGCAAAGCCGGATTCTTTTTGGGTGTGGATACTTCAGGATGGGAGGCAATATAAAGCCACAGATAAGTAATGGAACCTAAAAAGCCGATGAGAATTATAAATCCGGCTGCTGTCCAGAGAGCAGAATGCTTCCTGAAGGAATTACCTAAGGAAATATTTAAAGTAATAATATAATTCCTTAAAACTTTTTTAAGCCTGAATGGATATTTTACAAATCTTATTCTTGGTTCATTGTTCATAATATCTCATAAAGAGTGATAAAATGCATACCTTTGTTTTTGACTGTAGAGACGCAGAAGGCGAACTTATAAAGGTGGGAGTTGACGCCGAAGACCGTCAATCAGCTGCCCAGTACCTTACTGACAAGGGATTCCACCTTGCCCACGAACTTGATGACCTTATTGAAGAAAGCAAGTCCTATGTCAAGAACGTAACAGTCCCTACTGAAATCATAACTGTCTTCACCCGCCAGTTTGCCAATCTTATTGCTTCAGGAATTCCCGTGGTAAGAGCAATTCATATTCTTATCAAACAAGCTGTCAACAAAAAATTCCAGGGAGTTCTTGAGCTTATATACCTGAGATTAAACAGAGGGCTCAAGATATCCCAGGCTTTTACCGGTTTTCCTAAAATATTTTCTTCCCTTTATATTGCCCTTCTTACAGTGGGAGAAAGAAGCGGAGATCTCGATGAGATGATGGAAAAACTAGCCGACTCCCTGGAAAAACAGCTTGCCCTGAATAAAAAGATTAAATCAGCTTCCACCTACCCTGCTTTAATAGTCTCTATAACAGTGCTTCTCACTTACTTTATCTTTAACTTTATTCTGCCGTCCTTCCTTTCTTTTTTTGAGGGCATGCGCATGCCTCTTCCTGTAACAACAAAAGTAATAATGTTTTTAACCAAAGCCGTTAAAAATCCTTTATTCATTGGGTCAATTTTTATTACAATCTTTTTTATCTGGTACAGCATAAAACTGTATATAAAAACAAAGAGAGGCAAACTCAACTTTGACCGGTTTCTGTTGAACCTTCCGGTGATAGGATCCTTGAAACGCAAAATAATAATGGCACATGTCACCCAGACGCTTTCAGTTCTTTTGACGGCGGGAATCCCTATTATGCAGGCTCTTGATTTAACCACGAAATCAATTGACAATGAGATATATAAAGAAATTTTTTCCAGGGTGAGCCTCTTCATCTTTAACGGGGAAAGTTTTGGAACCTCCCTTACATTCCTTAAAAATGAGTTCCATCCCCTTATGCTTCATCTTACTCTTGTCGGCGAGGAAACGGGGACGCTTCCCAATATGTTTACCCGGCTGGAACAATTTTACTCTGAAGAAGTTTCCCACAGTATTGAGGTTATGATTCACATGCTTGAGCCCATGATGATTTTCTTTATAGGCTCCGTTGTGGGGGTAATTGCAATCTCCATCTTTATTCCCCTTTATCAGATCCTTCAGACCATGGGGGGATGATTCTTCTTTTCGGTGTGTTTCACAAAATCGGGATACTAAAACCGGCCAATTGCTTAGCAAGCTCCAAAAACCAAACCTTGTTCTTGATTGTCTTCTGTTCCTGTGTCATCTGACATTCCTACTTTTTGATTAACTCGACTTTAACACATTTTCCAGAATGTCAGAATAAATCTTAACTAATACATATTATTTTGCTTTCTGTGGCTGCTTTTTTTATTTTTTTGTATCCGTATATAATTTCCACTCCATAATTTTTTCTACTTTTATGCTTCCCGAATTAGCCTCTCTGATGCCGGGTTTATTTCTATACAGGACAAATTAAGAGGTAATTTTAAAAAAGGGAGAAGAAAAAAGAATAAATTTCCTAAAAAATAGTTGACATTTTCAGAGATAAACCTCCCAGCCTGTGCATCATAGTAGCGGTTGCGGAGATAATAAAGTCCGGTGCTTGGATCAACCTGCTGACCGGTGTAATGATAAGGGTTATAAGTCTGATTTGGCGGAGGATTAGGCAGATTGGCAGGATTTCCCCAAGCCTCATATTGATACTGGTCGGTGATGGCTCCGGAATCATCTGTAAGCCCCATCACGCTGCCCTGACCATCTGAATGGCTATAGTGGTAAAAGAGATTGGGATTCCCGGGCTGCTTGAATCCAAGAGGTCCAGCCATTGAGCCTGCAAGAATATAATCAGTAGTTGGAGTCGCAGGCAGAGGCGGATTCCCCCATACAGCAGAAGTTTCCCTTATAACATCTTGTTTTTCAAAGATCCAATATTGCCCATGAAAAACGAAGCTTGATAAAACTCTTTGCAAAACATTTACTTCTTTTCCCGGTATGGTTCAAGGTCTTTTAAAAATTTAGGGTTAGGCTTATATCCAAGCTGAATGGCTTTGCTGCAATGTTTATAAGGTAAATGATTAGGTAGAACTATCCCTTCTCAACTTTTCTATAATTCCGTAAAGCCGCAAAAGAAATCCTATACACACAAAAATTACCATATCCACCCCTATAATCAGGAATCCTATCATAAATCCGACATCGGATATCCAAAATATACATTCTAATATCCCTGTAAAAATGCTTGCAAAAAAAACTATAGCCATAAGAAGGAAGTGCTTTTTAAATCTTTCTCCTATCTTAAGTGCAAATTGTTCTTTTTTACTTAAAGTGAAATCCACGCCTTGATGCAAGCTCTGAGTATCTGAAAAACTATTTTTGCTTAGTTTTCCTATAATCCCATAAAGCGTTAGAAGAGATTCTTCATACATGAAAAATATTATGCCTAGAATTACACCGAAGAGCCCTATCACAAAACTGGTTTCTGTTATACTCATGATAGAAAGTGTCATACCCCAACCAATTAAAAAGCCGCTGAACAGAAGTGAAAAACGTAAATTACTTGTCACATTACCCGCTCTTTTAAGTGCAAGTTGTTCTTTTTTGCTTAAAGTCATATTCACACCTCATTTACCAGGGCATACCTTCCCCTGATTCTTAACTTCGTTAGCTAACCGCATAATTTCTGCATCTGTGAATCCGATAGAGTGTAAGTATTCTTTATTGGTAGGATCTTCTTTTAGTGGTAATACTCCAGCCTGTTGAGCCTGTTGGAATCCACCATATGTTCTAATAGCAGCCGCCACATTCTCTTTTTCTTCTGCCTTTGCATTTTTTTGTGCTTCGTCGACATGAGATTTATTAGTTGTTATAATAATTGTTGCCCCTGTAGCTATAGCAGCAACTCCACCAACTGTCCACCATCCCTGACCTGTTCCTATCCCAACTCCCATTGCCACAGCTCCTCCAATTATAAGGGTCCCCCCCTACAATATCTGCACCTAAATCCTTTCCATTTGGATCTTTATAATTTATGGGATTGTTTCGGGCATATCCAAACAAATTCAACCCGCCTCTAAACCCAATCGGATCCTCCGTTATAAACCTCCCAGCCTGTGCATCATAGTAGCGGTTGCGGAGATAATAAAGTCCGGTGCTTGGATCAACCTGCTGACCGGTGTAATGATAAGGGTTATAAGTCTGATTTGGCGGAGGATTAGGCAGATTGGCAGGATTTCCCCAAGCCTCATATTGATACTGGTCGGTTATTGTTCCAGCATCATCAGTTGCCCCCATTATGCTTCCCTGACCATCTGAATGGCTATAGTGGTAAAAGGGATTGGGATTCCCGGGCTGCTTGAATCCAAGAGGTCCAGCCATTGAGCCTGCAAGAATATAATCAGTAGTTGGAGAACCTCCCGGTGATGATTCCTCCCTCCAGACATCTGAACCTGAAAGAAAATAATTAATCGGAGGACCTGATGGAGGAATCTTAGCTATCCTCAAGCCATCCCCATTATATTTATAACTCTCCGTGCTTGCATTTGGAAATGTTACCTGCTTTAAATGATTCTCAAAGTCATATGCAAAGTTTGTGGTTGAATTGTTGTTATCATGGTCTATCTTCTGTGTGAAATTTCCTTTCCAGTCCCCAAAAAAATAATAGAACAGGCAGAGCGGAGTTAATTTTCAAAGATCTAATATGCCACTGAAAAATTAAGCTTAATAAAAAAATATTTCCAAAACACTTACTTCTTTTTTCGATATGGCTCAAGAGCTTTTAAAAATTTAGTCGGGCTTATATCCAAGCACCAAAACCCTTAAAGTAACGGATTACATAACTCTGGAAATTATGCCGAACTATTCGTTCTTAACTTTTCTATAATTCCATAAAGCATAAAAACGGAATCCCAACTGTAACGGATTACAATGTAAAATAGAAGCAACATTACAACCCATAATCCCATTGCAAATTTTTCCAAGGATAAATTAATAATAAATATACATTCTAGCATCCCAATAAAAATTGCTGAAATAAAAACTAAATACGCAAGAAATGAACATTTTTTCAAAATTTTCGCAATTTTAAGCGTGAAATTTTCTTCTTTACTTAAAATTACCTCATTCGTTAAACCTAAATCATAAAGATCTTCATCTGTAAATCCTTTTGCCTTAAGTTCCTCAATATCAGGTATCAATTTATCCTTTTGCGCGCTTTGGGCTCCACATGATTGAATAATTCTCCTTAACACTTCTTTGTAAATTTCTCCGCCTACGACTACTTTATTATTTTTTATACTCTTCCTCATTGCCCATAACGTTATTAAAATCATGACTATAGTAAACCCGCTTGCCCATAGATAGCCTCTAATCCAATAATAAACTCCTAAAAGAATCATTATACTTATCCCTATCCATATACTTATTTTTTGATCCATGCTTATTTTGCGAAATAATTCTGGAGTATTAAGGAAATAATTTTTTCCCATTAATTTTATTATTATTCCATAAAATATTTCAGTAAAAATTACTCGAAGGAAGAGTACTATCCCGAATATGATAAGAAAGCTCCCTGGCATAATGGTAAGCTCTAACCGTTTAAATGCATATGAATATGGCAATAATATCAACACTAATACTCCCACCATAATTAGTGCAGTGTGTAAAATATCATTGAAACGCGAAAACTTTTTAAATTCTGCTAATTCAAGAAGTGCTTTTTGTTCTTTTTTATTTAAAATAATCATATTTGATCCTCTATTTTCCAGGGCATGAGGTATTCTTCTGGCTATTTTTATAAACATCTTCGCTTATCAAAGTCATCAACAACATCAAATTGTGCCTTTATCACAATCTTTCCCATCTTATTTATATATCCCCACTGTTTGCCAATCCTTACTACTGCTAATCCTTAAGAAAAATCAACCATCCGGTGGAATCACTGTCCACCATGAAGCGGAATATGCAGATAATAAGTTCTTGCTAAAGAGTTTTTTCAAATCTTTTCGTTGTAATTCCAAATAAAATCATGCCCATTCCCCAAAAATATAATGCAGGAGGGGGTCCCATTAATAGCCATGAGAAAAAATTTGTAGCTACAATTGTAACTTCCTTTCCATCAGAAAAAATCTTGACAATATGAGGATAAAAAGATGCACTCCTTATTTCATAAGTATTACTTTCTTTATCAATAAGTTTCTTTACATTGCCAAATTTAAAATACGTGTATTCATCACTTTCCTTTTGTTTTATTAATTCTCCATTTTTATTAAAAACATAAAGTATATAATATAAATACATGTGATATTTTCCACTTTTCGTAGCGTTAACATAAAGATTGTTTTTATCATCTACATTAATTCTAAAACCCTCATTACTATCGATATAACAACTGCGTATAAAGTTTCCATTCTTATCATAAACTTGTACTCTTCCATAAGCTTGAACTGCACAATAAATTCTTCCATTATCATCTACCGCTATCCCATCAAGACCCTTAAGCGGTGCTTCAGAGCTTTGTCTATTATATCCACCTGAATAAACAATGTTTCTGAAAAATCCTAAAAATCCTATAATCTCTAAAAATATTCCAACATAAAATAAAATTATAACAACGACATTTATAAATGTTTTAACTTTGCTCGCCTTTAATTGATAAAACAGTAGAAAGCAAACAGTCATGAGTATAATAATTTCTGCCAGATATGATTCGGAAGCAGGAAGTAACAGCCAAGCCCAATATGAGATAATAGGTAATCCAATTATGGCACAGAGTTTCGCTAATACCTCAATTTTCTTCGTAGTTTTAGAAACAGGTAAATTTTGAAAAGGTCCTGGGAGCTTGCTTTCATTCCAAGAAATCGAAATCCCTTTTTTCTTTTCTAGCCATTCAAAAACGCTCGCTCCTGCTTCACCCATGCAATAGCTACCTATAAGGTTCATAATAATTATGATAATGTGATGCCATATGTCTTTTTTCGGCGCTGCTAGAAATTCAGAAAAAGAAATTTTAGAGATCAGTAAGAAAATATGAATTAGAATAGGAACCGGAGAAATAATAACGCTAAATGGGAGACACTTTCTCCCACCACGGAATGTTATCCAAAATCCTGCGATTATTGGAGACAAAAAATAAGCCATCATTGTAGGGTCAATAATATCTTTGAGAATATCTATCTGCAAAAAATAAAATAAATAAATTAGCACCAATAAAACATATAAACCTTCTAAAATTGCACCTAATTTTCTCAATATGTTCACCTTTAACTGGTTAATCTATTTCGGACATTCTTTTTTTATAAGTCTTGATTTTTGATTCGTCTTATGAACTACCTGAATATGCGGTGACGAACGATCAGATCCAGTATAAAGATAGATCGAGGTATTTTGATCAACAATAATCTCTGTATAATTGCTAGGATTATATTGTGTTGGCCCATTTGCGGTCTGAGTTGAAGCAAGACCTATGGAATAGTATTCATCACTAGGAAACATTTTTGCTTGTGAAAATTGTGCATTTAATGAATCAGCTACATTCGCTGCTGCTAATCCACATGCTGGAGACACTAAATTTGGATAAATATTTTGATACCCTACTAATATTTGTTGATAATTTGCCTGTTGTTGTTGACTTAGATTTGGAGAACTTTGGGAAAGCTGTTGCATAGCAACATTGACCTCTTCATTTGATACCCCAGCTTTGCTTGCTTCACTAGGCTGGACTTCGTATACATAAATTGCTGCGCTAATCAAGACAACTCCAGCAATAATAAGAGGTAAAAGTTCTCCGCTTGGATCCGCAAAATTGGCGGGATTGTTTCGGCAATACGCGTAGAAGTTTGTCCCTCCTTCAAACCCAATAGGATCCTCCGTTATAAACCTTCCCGCCTGTGCATCATAATAGCGGTTGCGGAGATAATAAAGACCGGTGCTGGAATCTGACTGCTGGCCGGTGTAATGATACGGATTATAAGTCTGATTCGGCGGAGGATTAGGAAGATTGACAGGATTCCCCCATGCCTCATATTGATACTGGTCGGTTATTGTTCCAGCATCATCAGTTACCCCCATTATGCTTCCCTGACCATCTCCAAGTGTATAATGATAAACCGGGTTTGGGCTTCCGGGCTGTTTTAAGCCAAGAGGACCTGCCATTGAACCTGCGAGAATATAATCTGTTGATGGAGGACCTCCCGGTGATGATTCCTCCCTCCAGACATCTGAACCTGAAAGAAAATAATTAATCGGAGGACCCGATGGAGGAATCTTAGCTATCCTCAACCCATCTCCGTTATATCTATAACTCTCCGTGCTTGCATTTAGAAATGTTACATGCTTTACATGATTCTCAAAATCATAAGCAAAATTAGTGGTTGCAGTACCGTTTGTCTTCTGTAGAAGGTTTCCATTCCCATCCCATACGAAAGAGAGAGAACCAGCACTAAGAAGTTCATCAGCAACGTCATAACTGGTATGATAAATGCAGGAGTACCCGGCCTGGAGGCGAGAAAATACCTCCCACCGGGACCGGGGTTGATAAAGGGTATGTTGGTAATAAAGGGTCGCCCGATTT
>JAMDEM010000081.1:14605-16404 GCA_023486985.1 Bacillota bacterium | reverse complement strand
CAGACACGTAACAAAGGACTGCTATCGCATAATAAAGAGTATCCATACCCATTCCGCCGTATTCAGACGGGATGGGTATGCCCATAAGCCCGAAGGAGCCAAGCTCTTTAATTAAAGAGAGCGGATATTTTCCTTTTTCTTCATATTCATCCACCAGGGGAAAAACTTTCTCAAGCAGTGTTTTCCTTATTTTTTGCTGAAAATCGTTGTATGAATCTGACCGTAGCAATTTTTAATCCTTCCCTTTTTCGCTTATTGCTTTTACAAAAGCCCGGTAAGCATATTCATATTGTTTAACAACCATATCCAGATAAAAATATGCGGCGTCTATCTTCTCATTTATGGAATCATAGAGGCTTTCTATTTGCGGTATCAGTCCTTTGTTACGTGTCTGTTCTCCCTTTTTATTTTGCACTATGCTGCAGCAAAATTAAGCCATTACTTTTAGACATGAGTCAACCGTTAAGTGAGCTTCGGTGGAGGCGATTACCTGCTCAACTGTAACATCCGGTGCAATCTCTTTTAAAATCAGACCGCGGTCTGTAACTTCGATAACGCCCATGTCGGTTACTATTAAATCCACAACCTTTTTTCCTGTCAGCGGAAGCTTGCATTTTTTAAGAATTTTCGGGGAACCGTCGCCTGCTGTGTGCTGCATGGCAATAATTACTTTTTTTGAGTTTGCCACCAGATCCATGGCGCCGCCCATTCCCTTGACCATCTTTCCGGGAATCATCCAGTTTGCAAGGTTTCCTTCTTCGTCAACTTCCATGGCGCCGATAACCGTTATATTAATATGTCCGCCTCTGACCATGGCAAAGGAGTCTGCGCTGGAAAAGTAGCTGGTTCCCGGCATTTCGGTAATAGTTTCTTTTCCTGCATTTATAAGATCGGCATCTTCCCCGCCTTCCTGGGGATATGGTCCTATACCCAGCATGCCGTTTTCCGAATGAAGGATTATCGTCATTCCTTCAGGTATGTAGTTTGCAACAAGCGTGGGTATTCCAATGCCGAGATTTACGTAATACCCGTCTTTAAGCTCCTGGGCTACCCGCCTTGCTATAAACTCTTTTTTCGATTCTTTTGTCATAATGTTCCCCCTTTATAACCATATTTACATATACTCCAGGCGTGGCTATCTGTTCAGGATTAAGACCTCCCACCGGCACAATTTCTTCAACTTCGGCAATGGTGAAATCAGCTGCTGTTGCCATCATGGGATTGAAATTTCTTGCCGTTTTGCGGTAAATAAGATTCCCGTAAGGATCTGCCTTAAAGGCTTTTACAAAGGCGAAATCAGCCTTAAGAGGAAGTTCCAGTATAAATTCCTTTCCGTCTATTATTTTCTTTTCCTTGCCTTTTTCGATGACTGTGCCCACGCCGGTGGGGGTATAAAATCCGCCTATTCCTGCCCCTCCGGCTCTCAGCCTTTCTGAAAAGGTGCCCTGGGGATTAAGTTCCACCTCCATCTCGCCGTTTATAACCTTCTTTTCAATAACGGAATTTTCTCCGATATATGTGGCAACCATTTTCTTTACCTGGTTGTTGTTGATTAATAAGCCTATCCCGGCATCATCAACGCCGGCATTGTTGCTTATTATTATGATATCCTTACTCCCGTTTTTTACCAGCGCCCGGATTAAATTTTCCGGGATTCCGCAGAGTCCAAAGCCTCCCATCATTATAACTGCGCCGTCATTAGCGGTAAGGATTTTGAATCCTTCTTTTTCAAGATAAGCTTTTACAACCTCTATAATTTTCTTCTCGTCATCAACAATCAGAATTTTTTTCAAGCTCAT
>JAMDEM010000081.1:7267-14595 GCA_023486985.1 Bacillota bacterium | reverse complement strand
TATGATATCCTTACTCCCGTTTTTTACCAGCGCCCGGATTAAATTTTCCGGGATTCCGCAGAGTCCAAAGCCTCCCATCATTATAACTGCGCCGTCATGAATTTTTGCCATGGCTTCTTCAATGGTGGCAACTTTGTTCATCCTTTCACCCCCGTCTGCAATAATAATTTTATCAGTCGTGAATTTTTTACCTAATTCTAGGATGCTTCATATAAATCCTGTCATCTGGTATAATATTGAAAGGCTAAAAATTCCTTTTTAAACACCAATGAATGAGGCATGCGATGAGCTTGAAAAAAATTCTGATTGTTGATGACGAGAAGAAAATTATAGAGGTTGTAAAAGCTTATCTTGAAAAAGAAGGATTCAAAATCCTTACCGCTAATGACGGCAGGAACGGTCTGGATTTAGCCAAAAAGGAATCGCCCGATCTTCTTATCCTTGATTTGATGCTTCCTGATATGAGCGGGGAAGAAGTATGCAGTGAGATTAGAAAAGAATCCAGCCTTCCGATCCTTATGCTTACCGCCAAGTCTTCGGAAGAGCATAGAGTTGAAGGTTTTGCCCTGGGCGCCGATGATTACCTTGTTAAGCCCTTTAGTCCCAAAGAACTTGTGGCAAGAGTTAAAGCAATCATTAGAAGAACTTATGGGAAAGATAAAGAAGCCCTGGAAATAATGAAATTTAACAACGGGAAATTAATCATCGAATTTAACCGCCACCGGGTGATAAAAAACGGAGTTGAAATAAGTCTTACGCCAAATGAATTTAAATTGCTTGTGGTTCTTGCCCGGGAGCAGGGAAGAGTATTTTCAAGGCTTCAGCTTATAGATAAAGTTCAGGGCTATGACTTTGAGGGATATGAAAGAACGATAGATGCCCACATAAAGAACCTGCGCCACAAAATAGAGAATAACCCGGATAAACCCGTTTTAATAAAAACTGTCTATGGAGTCGGTTATAGATTTGAAGGAATAAACTGATTATTTTGCTTATTTTGTGATTGAAAATTCTGCAGTTTTGCTGCAGAATGTCGTGCCACAAAACAAATTTAATTTTCCGCTTCACTATCGCCGGCTTGCCAGCCCGGCTTCATCCTTGAAATCAGGGTTTTGCGGAACCTTCTATGCTCTGCTTCCGCTTCGCCAAGAAGTTCCAGCCAAAACCCGTGCTTTTCACTTTGTGAAACCCTCCCTAATCGGTCGGGACGCACCTTTGCTTATATGAATTTCAGGCTGTCGATTATCGATTGAAAATCATTTTCATATTTGGAAAAGTTTTCTTCAGAACACCATCCAATTGCGGAGTAATTTATTGCCTCTTTTTTAAATGACCAGAGCCTGTATCTGTATTTTTTATGGTCAGAAATTAGATTGTAAGTCAAACTTAATGCTTTGAAGTCTTGAACAATTGACGGCTCTCTTAAGAGTTTTTGATAAGTGAGCCTGGAGTTTTGCAGGTATTTAGTTTCTATGGAATCTGCATATTCCGTTTCGTTCATAGCAGTTTTTTCTGACGAAAGAACAAAGTTTGCATCACCGCATGTAAGTTTAATAATTCCACCCTTGAATTCCTTATTAACATCTTTATCTATTATTTTCCAGTCTTCAGACGGGCGTTTCAAAAAAATCCTAAAGTTTATGCTTGTGTATTTATTGCCGACAAGATCGCCGTTTGGCAGTTTTTCGCCCTTGAAGTAGGTGCCCGGGGATACTATAAGACCAATCATTGATGCCACAAGAATTACAAGTGCTGGAATTCCCAGCAAGTTTGACCTGACTCTTGTTCCCCTCGTGCTTAAAAGCGCTATCAGTGCGGCGCTGTAAATAACCTGAATACCTATAAAAAAGTAGTTTCCATAGGGGATGAGAGTTGCAGCATATACAATTACTCCTACAACAGTTCTTAAAAGAACAAGAGGGCGTGCCCATTCCTGGTCCATGAGAAGAAAAATTCCAAGAAAAATATCTGCAGCACCGGTTATCAGGTTTGTCAAGGTGTGATTTTTCCATAGAAAGAAGTGTATGAAGGTTTGCATGGTCCCAAGAATTCCGCATAAAATTTCCAGGAAACCCATGGCTATAAGAATGGCAGCCGAATATTGTATCACAAGAGCGTGGTGGTCGAAATTCAGGTATCTGGTATAAGCTTCTTCGTCAGGCATGGCTTGCTCCGGCTTCTTTTTAACCGGTTTGCTTGAAAGAACATACATTCCGTCAACTTCTCGATGCTCCGGATAATCTGGCGCCATTTAAACCGCTCCCATCTGATACAAGTTTAAATATGAAAATTATATTCTATGGGGCAATGAATTATCCTTTAACTAAGTGTGGGAGAATCGGGTTGTTTTATTGCCTATACATATCTCGCATCTTTTACCGGGTAAATAAGCAAGCTTGTTTTGCGGCACGACACTCCGCAGGAAACTGCGGAGTATTCAATCGCAAAAGAACCCCTCTTTGTTAAATAGGGGGCAGGGGGAGTTATTCCTTTGGCGGATAACCAGCTTCCTTGAGGGCGGATATTAAAGATTTTTTTTCAACATTTTCTTCAGCTCCAACTTCAACCTTCTTTGTTTTAATGTCTACTTTAACATCCCTGACTCCGTAAATCCTTTGCAGTGCTCCTTTTACGGTTTCAACGCATCCCTCGCAGGCTATCTTTGGTACAGTAAAGTTTTCGGTTTTCATTGTTTTACCTTTCAATTGGAAGTGTAACTGTTATTTGGGTTCCCGCACCAATTTGGCTTTTTGCTTCAATTTGCCCTTTATGCAGTGATACAAGCTCCCGTGCTATTGCAAGACCTATTCCCGTGCCGCCTGTGGCTCTGGCTCTTGACTGGTCAGCCCGGTAAAATCTTTCAAATATATAAGGCAGGTCTTCCTTTGTTATGCCTGTGCCGTGATCCGTAACTGTAACTATAACTTTACTTTTATCAGCAGATATCTCGATTTCAATTTTTTCATTATCAGGGCTGTACTTGTAAGCATTATGCAGGATGTTCAGAAATATCCGGTTAACGAGGTTTCTGTCTGCAGTAATAAAAGATTCAACGCTTGAGTGTATAATCAGTTTCAGGTTTTTCTCCTGCAGGATGGGTTTCATCTTCTCGTCAATGCTGTTTAAGAGTTCAACCAGATTTATTTTTTCAAGGCTAAGAGATAGTTTCCCGCTTTCCGCCAATGAAAGTTCTCTTAAGTTTTCTACCAGAAGGGCAAGCCTCTGAACTTCTTCCTGAATGGATTTCAGGTTTTCTTCGGATGGCTCCATTACCCTGTCCTGGAGGGCTTCAACATAGCCCATAATAACCGAAAGAGGAGTTCTTAATTCGTGGGCTACATCGGCGGTAAGCTTCTTGCGCATTTCTTCCAGATCTTTTATTTTTTGTGCCATCTGATTGAAAGCCTCACCGAGCTTGCCCAGCTCATCTTTTGAATTTATGCTGACTGCCTGGTCAAAGTTGCCTTTCCCCATGTCCTGCGCAGCCAGGGTGAGCTGTTCAATCGGCTTTATGAAGATTTGCGAGATAAAAAGGCTTAATATTATTATTAAAAAAGCACAAATAACGCCAGTGGCAAAAATTGATTTATGCATTATATTTTGAAAATCGAAATCTCCCCTGGATGCAGTATCATCGTGAAGCTGGGTGTTAAGGTAAGCGGTTGCCAGCAGCTTACCCTTTAAATTCAGCGGTATAACCGTTGAAAAATTTTCATTAATGGACATGGATGACTGGTTTTTAAAGTGGTCTTCGCTTACGCAGTAATCGGCAAGGATTTTCCCGTCTGGATTTACCACCTTTACACAGGTTCCAAGCATCATGCAAAAGTAAGGAAGTTCCTCTTTAAGACGGCTCCAGTTCCCGTCCCGTTCGTAAAGATTAAGAAGCGTTTCAGTTATCTGATTATTGCGGGATTCCTTTTTGTCTTCTATATAGCTTTTAAAAAGTTTTTCAAAAAAATAGTGGTTAAGTATTGTTACCATTCCAAAGGAAAGAATAATTATTCCCATGAGGAGAAGAGCAAATTTTATCCATATTTTTTTTATCAAGAAGGGAAACCTCCTGTTAGAACTTTCCCATGGCTCGCAAGAGACTGGCATTGTAGATATTATACTCATAAACCGAAGCAATATAATTAATTCGTGCTTTTGTGTAAGCTGCGATTGAGTCGAGTACTTCCACATTTATTCCCTTGCCGGCCGAATACCTCAGCCATGCAATTCTTAAATCTTCCTCTGCCTGAGCTGATGCCGCTTCGGCGGATTTTATCTTTTCCAGCGCGGAATTTAAGCTGAGCCAGGAGTCGGTTATTTCTCTTTCAACTTCCTGCTGCATTTTATCTCTGGCGGCAGTCATTTTTTCCTTTTCTGCTTTAGCCTCATCAAGAGCAGACTTTCTTGAGCCCGCATCAAAGAGAGGAAGGCTTCCTACCACGCCTACCGAGTATCCCCGGTCGAAATCTCCTTCGGCGGGATTTCTCCAGTCATACCTTGAAGAAAGATAAATCTGGGGCAAATACGTGCCCTCGGCGGCTTTGATTTCTGCTTCCGCCGCCTCGATTTCATGATTTGCCTGCAGAAGTTCGGGACGTTTGTTTAAGCCTGATTTAAGGCTTTCTTCAAGAGAAAGTCCAAAGAGTGAATATCCGAGTTTTTCGTTTATTTTAAGATCTGATGCAAGACTTATTCCCATGATTGTTTTTAAATTTACCAGAGCAAGATTTCTGTTATTCTTTGCTTCAATGAGCATTTGCTTTGCATCGGCAAGCTCCGCCTGATTTCTCAGGAGATAATATTTCGGAACCTTTCCGGCATTAAGAAGGGTTTCTGTAATCTTTAAATGTTCTTCCTGAGCTTTTGCAACAGACTCTCTTACTTCCACCAGCGATTCGGATAAAAGAACCTGAAAATATGCCTCCTTTGTTCTGAATGCCACTTCTAATTTTAGCGCATCAAGACTGTAAGCGGCAACCTTTTCTTTTTCCCGGCTTTCCTTAATTTTTGACTGCAGGATTCCGCCGGTAAACAAAGGGAAGCTCATTGACAGGTTCTGGACAGATCTTCCATCACGGGGAATCATATTCATTGCATCAGGCATCACTCCCGGCGCTGAGACAAACATGTTGGAGGCAGTGCCGGTAGTTAAAAAGCTGTTTGCTGAAAGCCAGGGATAAACTGAAGCTTCTGCTCCTTTTACCCTTGCCTTTGACTGATTGAGCTCCTGGATTGACTGCTTCAGATTAAGGTTTTCTTTAAGAGCAATCTCTACACATTTATTTTGATCAACTTCCATGTTAATGACAGGCCGGGAAGATTGTGTATTATCCGCAAAAACATTTACCTGTATAAACGGGATTAGGATAAACAGCAGTAAAAGTATGTATTTATTTCTTTTCATATTTCAGCCTCCAGTGGCTATCTTATATCTCATCAATCGACTTAGTAACAGGCCATTCCCACTTTCTCTTAAGGAAGATGCGGTTAATCAGTTTTATAAAATCATCAACATAAGTATGCATAAGCGGTATCACAAACAGGCTCAAAATTGTGCCGATAATCAGTCCTCCAACTACAACTGTGCCCAGTGGAGAATAAGCATCCATGCCTGTTCTCGGGAAAAGTGAAACAGGAATCATTACCAGTATTGTAATGATGGAAGTCATAAGAATGGGTCTTAACCTCTGGGGGCAGGCTTTCATCACCGCTTCATCTCTTGGAACGCCCCTGTCGCGGTAATTTATTATCATGTCCACAAGAAGGATTGCCGTTGTAATATCCATTCCGCTTAACACAATTATTGCCATTATGGATACGGTTGAAAAGTTTTGATGCAGTAAAAAAAGTGCAATAAAAACTCCGGTGAGTTCCAGGGGCAGGGACATAATCATCTGCAGGGGCTGGAGGAATCCCCTGAACTGGGCAACAAGAATAAGGAACATAAAAAGGAAGGCAAAAAGAAGCCCTGCAAGGAGTCTTCTGAATGAGTCCATCATCTGGGTCATGTCTCCTCTTACTTCCATGCCGTATCCCGGAGGGAAATTAATCTTCTGCATTGCCTTCATTTCTATGTCCATGCTCAGATCCATTGAAGGCGGTCCGCCGATTCTATAATATCCCGTGAGGGTGTTGACCCGGCGCAGTCCGTCATGTTCAATAATTGTGGGTGCGCCTTTATATTCTATAGTTGCAACAGTTTTTAATGGTATCTGCCTGCCGTCAGTGGTTGTGATGTACATGTTTTCAAGAGCAATATTGTTTTTCCGGTCATCCTGGTCGTACCTTACCAGAATGGTATTTTGTCTTATGTTGGGAAGCCTGTAGAATTCGTTTGTTAAGCCACCCCTCATAGAATAATAGACCTGCTGGGCAATTTCTTCGGTTCCAAGGCCGATTTCCATTGCTCTTCTTGGGTCAATCTTTATTTCATAGTCAGGCCTGGTAAGACTCCAGTCTAATGCCCCCTGATAAAGCCCTTTTATATTATTGGCAATCTTAAGGGATTCATTGCTTAGTTTTTCAATTAATCCAAAATCTTTGCCATAAACGAGAATCTGTATGGGTGCGGAGGATGATGCCATTACATCAGACCCCATCTCTTTTATCTGAACCCTTCGCAAGCCAGGAATAGTTTCAAGAGCTTCTTTCTGGATTGAATCCATGACATCCCAGATGGTTTTCTTCCTCTCATCCTTGTCTTTGAAAGTAAACATGAAAGTTGAGCTGTTAACCTGTCCCATTGAATAGCCGGTAAAGAAGGGACTGAAGGATTCAAACATGGTTTCAGCGCCTATTTCAGTGGAAACTTTTATTATTTCAGGATGTTTAAGAATGATTTTTTCAAACTGGGTTGTCATTTTCTCAGTCTGCTCAAAAGAAGTATTAGGCTGAGCTTCCAGAATGCCGTAAGCTTGCCCCACATCGGCAAGGGGCATCATTTCACTGCCGATGAAGTAATAAAATCCAAAGCCGATTACCAGTGTTGAAAAGATAGTAAGAAGGATGATGGCTCTGTGTTTAAGCATCCAGCCAATAGAATTTGAGTATCCATGTTCAAGCTTATCAAGAAAATTTTGGAATGGCGTAAGGATTATCCGGTAAAGCCACATGCCTTTTTCTTTTACAAGCTCTCCAGGGGGTCTTAAGAGTTTTGCCGCCATCAGGGAAGTAAGAGTGAATGATACAATCATTGAAGCAAGAAGAGCCAGGATTATGGGCCTTGGAACCGAAGAAATTGCCCAGCAGGTCTATTATTCTATGAGGGGTGGCTTAACAAACGAATTCTACAGGCTTGCGAAGGGTTCAGATAAAAGAGATGGGGTCTGATGTAA
>JAMDEM010000081.1:6170-7257 GCA_023486985.1 Bacillota bacterium | reverse complement strand
AGGGGGTCTTAAGAGTTTTGCCGCCATCAGGGAAGTAAGAGTGAATGATACAATCATTGAAGCAAGAAGAGCCAGGATTATGGGCCATACAAGTTCCCTGAACATTAGTTCCACAATACCACCGCAGAAAAGGAGGGGGGAGAGGGCAAGGCAGAGCATGAAGGTAGCGGCAATTACCGGCAGCCTTACTTCAGTTATCCCGTCCACCGCCGCCTGTTCGGGGGTCTTTCCCATTTTTAAATGCCTTTCCACGGCATGAAGATCAATAATGGAGTCATCAACAAGCCTCCCTATGGATAGGAGTAGACCGATTAAAGTTCCGCTGTTAAGGGTCATTCCCAGGGGAATCAGCCCAAGTATTGCCATGGCAAGTGACACAGGTACCACCAGGGCAGAGCTTGCTTCAAGGCTGCCGGTAATTGATTCAAAGGGAGATAAGGGCGCCGCGCCATTCGCCGAGGAAGAGAAGAACTGCAATGCCGGTCAAAAGTATTGCAAGTCCAAGTTCTTCAAACATGTTCTTGAAAAGTATGTTTACGAAGTGGGCATTATCATAAGCCACTTCAAATTTTGTGCCGGGATTTTCCTGCTCAAGTTTTTTTAGCTCTTTCATTACCGCAGGTACCACCAGGGCAGAGCTTGCTTCAGGATTTTGAATTACAGAGACTTCTACGGATGGCTCAATCTTCCCGTCATGGACATAGTGGTAAGCGCTTCTTCTTTCCCAGAAAGTATCAAGCACCGTGGCAATGTCTTTTACATAAATTATTTTTGGATGATTAAGAAAGTTACCGGTTTTTGCCTGTTGTGCCCCGCTTTCCATTGATGACGGCAGGATTCCGGAACTTCCGCCCATTCCTCCCATGCCGCCTCCACCGCCGGAGGTGCCGCCTGAAAAAGGCGTTGCTTTACTTTCTCCGCTTTTTATGGAGCCGACGGGGTAATTCATAACAGTTTCTGCATCAAGGGCGCGGCGCCCTTATCTCCCTTACAACAATACCTGTGTCACTTGCCATGGCAATACTTGGGCTGATTCCCCTGGGAATGACCCTTAACAGCGGAACTTTAATCGGTCTACTCCTATCCA
>JAMDEM010000081.1:0-6160 GCA_023486985.1 Bacillota bacterium | reverse complement strand
CCGGAGGTGCCGCCTGAAAAAGGCGTTGCTTTACTTTCTCCGCTTTTTATGGAGCCGACGGGGTAATTCATAACAGTTTCTGCATCAAGGGCGCGGCTGTCAACGCGGATAATTGATTCAAAGGGACCGTAAGTAAGGTTTCCGCCCGGGCGGGTTACATTAAATTTATCTATGGCATTTTTCACATCCAGTATTGATAAACCATAAGCAGCAAGCTTGTTCCGGTCAACTCTTACCTGAAGCTGCCTTTTATAGCCTCCGTAGGGAACCACAGAATAAACATCTTTTACAGTCTTAAGGCGGTTTACCACTTCGTTATCGGCAAACTCTCTTAATTTAAGAGGGTCCCAGCCTTCTCCTTTCAGGCTTAAAGAAAGAATGGGAATGTTAAGGGGGTCAATTGCCACCACCCATGAAGGTTTTAGATTAGCTCCTGTAGCAGGAAGGTTTGCCTGTACGACATTCATCAAAGCCTGAACATCAAAGAGAGCTTTTTTCATATCAGTTTTATAGAAAAATTCAAGGCTTACAATAGATAAGCCGTCCTGGGAAGTGGATCTTATATAGCGAAGATTTTTTACGTTTACCAGCGATTCTTCAATCGGCTTGGAGATATACATCTCCATCTCCTGTGCCGAAAGGCCCGGCATCATGCTAACTACACCTATGATGGGGCTTTCCACATAAGGCATCATACGGCGGGGCATATAGAAACCTATGGCTACTACAGCCAGAATTAATACCCCGACAAAGAAGGCAATGACAGTATAGGGATGGTCAATGGACCACTGTGAGATGTTCATTGCCCTTTTATGAATATTTTGCTTTATATTAGAAAGCACTAAATGGTTCCTTTCCATTTTTTATGCAGACGAAAAGAAGTTTCAAAAAAACCCGTGCTTTTATCTTCGCTAAACCCTTCCTGTTCGGTCGGGACGCACCTTGCTTTGCTTTTTTTAAGGAGAGCAAGCTCTCCCACTACATCTTTCAATGCTTCATCCCCGGCATGTTTTCCATGCCCGGCGTATTACCCATCCCCGGCGCCGTCTCTTCAGCCGGAGGAGGAGGAAGTTCCTCGGGTCCTGAAACTCCCCACTTTGTTGGGAATACAGGGTCTCCTTCATTTAAATATTGATAACCGGCGTAAATAACTTCGTCGCCTTCTTTTAAGCCCTCAAGAATTTCTGTTCTTTCTCCATTGGATGCGCCTGTTTTTATATAAACCATGTGAGCGATATTATCGCCTTTTGTTTTCTTTGGAACCAGCTTCATGCCGCACTTAGGACAGTTGCCGGGCTTATCGCTTACAACTTCAGGATGCATTACACAGGTATAAAGAATTTGAGCTCCTGCCCCCGGATGAGCTACAATCCACACGGCAGGCTGATTTTTTAAATTAAACTTTACAATTGCGCTTGAAGGCACGGTAAGGGCTTTTTCCTTTTTTTCTTTTGTTATCTCCATGATTACATACTCACCGGGGAGGAATTTTTCTGATGAATTAGGGGTGAGGGCTTCAACAATTCCTGTTCTTGCTGTGGGGTCTGTGGCAGGAAATACAGAAGTTACTTTTGATAAAATATATTGTTTAGAATCTTTATCTTTTAGCTTTTTAATTGTGACAGGATTGCCGATTTTTATTCCAGCCATATCTTCCTGGGCAACATTTGCCTGAAGCCTTATGGGGTCTATTGTTGCAATCTTAAAGATTACCGTGCCGGGGCTTACCAGACTTCCTTTGCTGATAAGTCTTTGCGTAACAATCCCTGATATCAAAGCTTTAATGTTAACATAGCCGTAAATAATTTCAGCGGTGTCTTTTGCGGCTTTTGCCTGTTCAGCCATAATTTTTGATCTTAAGATTCTTTCGGCAGATGCCTTGCTTCTGTATGCGGCTGACTCAAGGTCAGCTTTTGATGATTCCAGATTTTTCTTTGCCTGCTTTACATTTGCAGCAGAAGTTTTATATCTTGCAAGTTCACTTTGATATTCATCTTTTGAAATAGCGCCGTTCTTATAAAGATAATCCGCTCGTTTAATTTCTGCCTTCCAGTATTCGTGGTCAGCCTTCATTTTTTCAACCTCTGAATTTGAAGCTTTAACTCTGGATTTTGTACTGCTTAAGTCGGCAAGGCTTTGCTGATATTCATAGCCTGATATTTGTATTTCAGAAGAAGCGCCTTCGTAAGCGTATTGTGCTTCGTTAAGACGGGTAGACAGGTCATCTGCTTTAAGGACGGCAAGAAGCTGTCCTTCATTTACTTTATCACCCGGATAAACTTTAAGCTCTTCTATCCATCCGCTTACCCTTGGGGATACATCCTGTTCGTTGAATGGAACTGCAGAGCCAGTATAGGTAACGGCAGCCTGAAAGGGAGCAGGCTTTATTTTCTCCACTGCTACAGGCGCAGAGCCCATAGGCGCTTTCATGGCAGTCATATCCATTGCCTGGCTTTCAAGAACTGTCATCGAGCCGGGCTTGCGGAAATGCTGGACAACGAAGAAGGTGATAATAAGGGTTCCCGCCAGAATGACGATTCCTATTATGAGCGGCAGTCTGGATTTCTTAGTACTCGACTTATTATTTTCCATAAAAGCCTCCCGGGTTTAAACTTTTATTATTGCCTTGGAGAAGATACTGTTTACAAGACTGGATTATAGCAGTAAATTTTAAAGAAATTATGAATATGCGAAAATTGATTCAAATTTTGCTGAATTTTCTTTTAATTATTTTCTTGTTTTATTCCCGTTTCCCTTTACTTGTGAAACTCCTTAAGTAATGGAGGAAATTTAAAAGGGGTTGGTTTGCAACCCCTTTTTCCAGTTAACCAGTCACAAATTAAAAATTCTATGTATTCTTTGGTTCCAGAATCATACCGCATTTTGGGCACTTTCCAGGCTTATCGCTTACGACTTCCGGATGCATGGGACAGGAATAAAGAGTTTGACCGCTTGCGCTTATTGAAGTTGTCTGTCCCGGATTGGAAAAATGGCGGTATGCTGCAAAGGCTGCAAGAGCTATTACCAGTACAATTGCAATTATCAATATAACCGATAATCCGCGTGATTTAGTTTTATTAAGCTTCATAAAAACTTCCCTCCTTGCATTGATTGTTGATGAGCGCATTATATCAGTAAAATTTGAAGAAGTTATGAAGAGTAAGGCAAGGAATTTGCATCGACTTCATAGAAAGATTGAGGCAATCAAAATTGTTATAAAAAGGGAGGCTGTAATCTCCCTTTAAGATTTGGAGGCAATATATGAATAAAAGTTTGAAAGTTTTGCTGGCTTCTTCCGAAGTTGTTCCATTTGCCAAGACTGGCGGTCTTGCCGATGTTGCCGGAGCCCTTCCAAAGGCATTGAAAAAACTTGGTCATGATGCAAGGATTGTTCTTCCTAAATACAAGATGATTGATGATGCAAAGTTTGGTCTAAAAGAAATTGCCCGGATAAAAGTTCCTCTTGGAGAAAAAGAAGAAGAGGCAGTTATAAAAACTGCCGTTGTTCCCGGCACGGATGTGAAGGTTTATTTTATAGATAATCCTTCTCTTTACGGCAGAGATGCTTTATACCAGGAAAAGGGAGTTGATTATCCCGACAATCATTTAAGATTCGCCTTCTTTTCAAGAGCCGTCCTTGAGATGATGAAAGCTTTAAAATGGTATCCTGATGTTATCCATTGCAATGATTGGCAGACAGGCCTTATCCCTGTTTATCTTAAAGCTCTTTACTGGGCGGACCCGCTTTATCAGGCAGTGGGAACGGTTATCACAATTCATAACATTGCCTATCAGGGAAATTTTCCCAGAGAAGTTATCGAAGAAATCGGTCTTGCCTGGGATCTTTTTAATTCAGATAAGCTTGAGTTTTGGGGTAATGTAAGCTTCCTTAAGGGGGGGCTGGTTTATGCGGATGTAATAAATACAGTCAGTAAAACTTATGCGGTTGAAATTCAAACCACTAATGAATATGGAAGAGGTCTTGAAGGCTTGCTAACCTATCGCAAAAAAGATCTTTACGGCATAGTTAACGGTCTTGACTATGAAGAATGGAACCCTGCAACAGATAAATTTTTACCTGTAAATTATAATGCAGATTCCGCCGATAAGAAGAAAGAAGTAAAAAAAGCTCTTCTTGAAGAGAACGGTTTGAAGCAGAAGGATAACTTCCCGCTTTTAGGCTTGATATCAAGGCTTGATGACCAGAAAGGCTTTGACATTCTTGCCGAGGTAATGCCCCAGATTGCAGAACTTGACCTTCAGTTTGTCCTTCTCGGGACGGGAGATCCCAAATATCATACCCTTATGGAAAATTTAAAGAAAAAGTATCCGGAGAAATTTGCCGTAAACCTTAAGTTTGATAATGCCCTTGCTCACAGGATTTATGCAGGCTCTGATTTATTCTTAATGCCGTCAAGATTTGAGCCCTGCGGATTGGGTCAATTGATAAGCCTGAAATACGGGACAATTCCTGTGGTCAGAAAAACCGGAGGACTGGCGGATACAATTAAAGATTACAATGAAGATCCGGATAATGGTCTCCCGTCCCGAGAAGGACAAACTGAAGGTCAAGTTCTGCTTGATGCCGTAAAGCGGGCTTTAAAAACTTACAATGATGAGAAAAAGTGGAAGCCGCTTGTAAGAAGAGCTATGCTTCAGGACTGGAGCTGGAGTAAATCAGCGGCAGAGTATGTGGAACTTTATAAAATATCGCTTGGCGCAAGGCAGGGGGTCATGGCATAAGGATTTCATAATTCCTTCATTTTTTCTTGATATAATTTAGTTTATCAAAATCAGGAAAGGGGTATTAAATAAATGAAGAAAATATTATTTTATGCGTTGTTAATTGCATCATTTCTTTCAGCCGTAATTTTTGCCGGGATAAAATACAATGGTGTAAAGGCTGCAGGAGGGTGCTGCGGCGCCGGCAGCGGCGGCAGCAGTCATTCTCATAATAAGGCTGACCTTAAAACAGGATTCTGGGGAGGGAAAGCCCCGGCAGGCGCTTTACATGTTGGAAAGGTAGCCGATATTTTGAAGAACGGCAAAAATTATGCCGGTAAGAGCGTGATTGTCAGCGGAACCGTGGCTAATGAGTGCCCCGATGGCTGCTGGCTTGAGATTAGGGACGGAAGCGGAAAAGTAAGAGCCAGCCTGGAGGAAGCAAAGTTTAACGTGCCTCAGATTAAAGGCTCGAAGGTGAAGATTTATGGAAAAGTTAAAAGTGATGGAAAAGTTGTTGAAATTATCGGGCAGAGGGTTGAGCTGGAGAAATAAACTTTTGCTCTCAAAAGGGATAGCAATTTTCCTTATGGTAATTGCCATCCCTTTTTTGTTTCTCCTTTCAGGGTGTCAAAGCTTAACCGATCTTTCCGAAGAAGATGAAATAAAGATGGGCAAGCAGGCTGCGGAGACGGTGGAAAAACAATACGGTCTGTTTGAGAACCAGCAGCAGCAGGAAAGGGTTGCAAGAATAGGTGCAGAGCTTGCAAAATTTGCCGAGAGAAAAGTGCCGTATTCTTTTAAGATAATAAAAATGAAAGAGGAAAATGCTTTTGCCCTTCCCGGCGGACCCATATATGTTACGCAGGGCTTGATAGAAAGCGGTATAAGTGATGATGCCCTGGCAGGAATTTTAGGACATGAAATAACCCATATTGAAAAAAAGCATTTTGTAAAGTACTACAAGCGTGTAAGCCAGGAAGATCTTGCAGCCCTTGCCATTTTGATTGCCACAAGGGGAGAAGCTCAGCAGACGCTTGGATATATCCAGTTGCTTAACGAGCTGGTGTTTCATCCCCAGTACAGCAGGGACGACGAGCGTGAAGCTGACCGTGGCGGCATTGATCTAATGATTAAAGACAACAGAAATCCTTATGAATTGACAAAACTTTTTGAGCAGTGGAAAGCCAGCGGCAAAAACCCCACATGGATTCCTGATTTTATGAGAGACCATCCGGCTTATAACGAAAGAATCCAGATTATGAAAGATGAAATTATAAAGGATGGGTTTGTAAGGTAAAAATAAACTACCACGCACCCTGTGATTTTAATAGCTCGAAAATAAGCTGCCACTGATAAATCCTTTGGCATCCTCAGGCTTCGCCTTCGGCGAGCTTGTTTTCTCCCGTTATTTCATGGGCGTAACATATATGGGTCC
>JAMDEM010000100.1 GCA_023486985.1 Bacillota bacterium | reverse complement strand
TTTTGAAGGAGAATTCTATACATCTATAGCGGCTGATTTTTAGACAACTTCCTTTTAAAAGGTGGTCGTCATGCGTGGAATCGATGATCACCATGCGGCGGAATTAGTGTCCACCATGGAGCGGAATATGCAAGCATGACCCTGACTATGCGCGGGCACATAGTGATATTGGAGTGGCTTATGGCGAAAAAGGACTGCTGACTAAGGCAATAGCTGAATTCAAGAGAGCCATTAAGGGAGATTCCGGCTATGCTGATGCATATTATAACCTTGCATTTGCTTATGAGCAGAGAAGAATGATAACCAAGGCTATAGCAGAATATCAGAGGGCAATATCTATTGATGGAAAACATGACTGGGCACATAATAACCTTGGCTTAGCCTATGGTAAAAAAGGAATGTTTAATGAAGCCGAATTGGAATTTAAGAAAGTCATAAAGCTTAATCCAAAAGATTCTGATGCTTATTGCAACCTAGCGCTAGCGTATTACTGGGAAAGTAAAAATAACATGGCTGTTAAGCATTATGACAGAGCCATTCAACTTGGCGGGAAACCCGATCCTGAGTTTTTGAAAGCCCTTGAGCCTTATAGAAAAAGTAAATGATTAGACTACTAATGCATATGGAAAGTTGTCACTGATATATTTCCCTGCGGTGACCCACGTGCAAAATTATTATTCTTCTTCCGTCAATATCAAAAATAATTCTGTAATCCCCCGCGCGGAAGCGATATGAGCCCAGTCGCGGTTCAATTAACTTTTCCGCATAATGTAACGGCTTATTGGGAAATTTTTCAAGAGCTTTTTTCAAGCGTTTTTGGACAACTCTATCAAGCTTTACAATATCTTTGGCTGCCCGCCTGGTATAAAGTAATTCATAAGCCATCAGAGTGCTCCAAAGACTTCCTCATGTGAAAAAAACTGCCCCTTTTTATAGTTTTCTCGTGCTTCTTTTATGCTCTTTAAATATTTGGGAGAGGAAAGAGCCAGAAGGTCTTCAAAAAAATCCAGATTGACTAGAGCCGAAACTGGGCGCCCCTTGTTAGTAATTAAAAGATACTTCTCTTTTTTTGAAACTTCTTTGATTGCATCTGCAAGATGGTCGCGAAGAATAGCCGCCGGTACAACTTTACTCATTTTTATTCCTCTAATCGTATAAATAATTCGTACTACTGAATCTTACATTTCAATTGTACACATATAATCATTTCTTTGTCAAGCACAGGAGAATATAAAATGCTGTCGAAAAAACCGGCATGTCAAAAATATTTCTTATCCGTCATGCGCAGACAAAATGGAATAAAGAGGAGATTTTCAGGGGAACTATTGATATTGACCTTGATGAAGAGGGAATTCAGCAGTCAGGCTTAATTGCCGTGGCTCTTGCAGAATACGATATTGAAGCTGTCTATGCAAGCCCTCTTTTAAGAGCAGTAAGAACTGCTAATGCTATTACGGAAGGAAGAGATATTTCTGTCGTAAAAGTTGAAGGTTTCAATGATATGAATCTGGGCAAATGGCAGGGCAAATCTCTCATTAAGGTTGAGGAGGAATATCCTGAAATTTTCCGCACATGGAAAGAAGAGCCTCATAAGGCAAAAATTCCGGGAGGGGAAACTCTCAACCAGCTCAGGAAAAGAACTTTTTCAACCTTTTTGAAAGTTGTAAACGAGAATAAGAAAAAAAATATTGCAATTGTTTCCCACCGTGTGGTCAATAAAATTTTGCTTCTTGCAATTCTTGACCTGCCGAATTCAAAGTTCTGGGATATAAGGCAGGACAATGCCTGCATAAATATTATTGAAAATGAGCATGATAAATTCATAATTTCTCTTTTAAACGACCGGTGTCATCTTAGCCGGAGCATTGCATTAAGAGATTTCTAAAGCTTTTTCCGCTTAATGTTTCTGCCGCAAGCATCTTCCTATTGTTGTAGTTGCAAAGCTCGCTTTGCTTCTTTTGCAGACTAAGGTCTGCCGATATATTATTTTGGAGAGCAAGCTCTCCCACTACGTTTACTATGCCTATAAAATATTTAAAAATTTTCTGACAGGATTTTTCGAAAATGAAATAGAATTGACACCTCATCATTATATTTCTTTTTTTTGCATTTAAGAGGTGAGAAAATTGCCCAGACGCGATATAATCGTAGGCTTGGATGTTGGAACCACAAAAATCTGCTGTATAATAGCGGAAGTTGACCGGGATAGAAATGTTGAGATTGTAGGTAAAGGTCTTGCTCCTGCCAAAGGTTTGAGAAAAGGCGTAGTCGTTGATATTGATGAAACCGTCAAGTCAATTGAAGCGGCAGTTTCCGAAGCGGAAAGAATGGCAGGATTCAATATAAATTCCGTATGTGTGGGCGTAACGGGCGAGCATATTTCTTCGATAAACTCAAAAGGCGTTATTGCCGTTTCAGGCGGCAACCGTGAGATTATTGAGAACGATGTAAAGCGGGTTATTGACGCCGCAAGAGTTGTTGGTATTCCTTCCGACCGTGAAGTTCTCCATGTAATTCCCCGCGGATTCACAATTGACGGGCAAAATGGCATAAGGAACCCTGTGGGAATGGCAGGCATGCGCCTCGAGGTTGATACCCATATTGTTACAGGAATCATCACTTTCATTCAAAATATAAACAAGTGCGTTCAAAAAGCAGGGCTTGAGGTTGAAGCATCGGGCATAGTTCTGGAGCCTGTTGCTGCAAGCCTTGCGGTTCTTAACAGCGAAGAAAAGGAGCTGGGTGCAGTTCTCCTTGACATCGGCGGAGGAACCACGGATCTTGCGATGTTCAGGAACGGAAGCATCTGGCATACCGCCGTTATCCCGGTGGGCGGAAATCATATAAGCTATGACATTGCAGTGGCATTAAGAATTCCTCTTACTGAAGCGGAAAGAATTAAAATTGAAACAGGCAATGCCATTACTGATTCCTTTGAGGATGAGACAATTGAGGTGCTGAGCCTCTCCCAGCTTGATTCGATTCAGGTTTCCACCAGGAATGTTTCTGAGATAATAGAAGCAAGAATGACCGAGATTCTTGAACTTGCGGCAAAGGAAATAAGGAAGGCTAGCGGCAACGGAGCTTATATTGCGGGTGTTACCTTAACAGGCGGTACATCACTTTTAAAGGGTGCGCCGAAACTGGCTGAAAAAGTTCTCCAGCTTCCGGTCAGGGTCGGACAGCCCGGCAACATCAAGGGA
>JAMDEM010000066.1 GCA_023486985.1 Bacillota bacterium | reverse complement strand
ACAATGGTGAACCCTTTTTTATATCTGGCTGTCTTCACCTTTATTGCCTCCTGTTATTAGGAATGACAACGGTGCTGCGCTACATTTCATATTGCCCACCCCAAAGGGGCGAGGGGGTTAGTGGCAAAGCTTAATTTTTCGCTTCGCTCTCGCCGAGCTGCCCGCTCGGCTTCATCCTTGAAATCAAGGTTTTGCGGAACCTTCTATGCTCGCCCCTTGCTCGCAAAGAAGTTCCAGCCAAAACCCGTTGCGAGGTCGCTGGAAGCGACCGTGGCAATCTCCTCATAAGAGATTGCTTCGTCGCTGCGCTTCTCGCAATGACATTTTTTCACTTCGCAAGCCCTCCCTAATCGTTCGAGACGCACCTTGCTTTGCTTTTTTTATGGAGAGCAAGCTCTCCCACTACCTTATTTTTCAGACCAAGGTCTGCCACTACCTCTTTGACCCTGATTGTAGACTTTAGACCTTCTCTGTGTATAGCGTCCATTCCTTCCTCACAACCTTTGTAACGCTTCTTTCGAATCCCTATGAGCAGGCTCAATCGAAAGAGCTTTTTTATATTCTTCTCCGGCTTCATTGTGTTTACCGGTTTTTTCATAAAGCTTTCCCCTGAGATAATATCCATCTGCAGCTTGCTGCTGAATTTCAAGCGCTTTTTGAACCTTTCTGAGTAAATCATCTGGTTGTTCCTTATCTAATGTGAGAAGAACTTCCAGCAAAATTGCTTCATAAGACTCTGGAGACAGTCTTTTAAGATTTTCAAGCGCTTGCTCTGCTTCTATCCTGTTGCCGGCTCTATAAAGAGCCCATCCCAGGTTATAATAACCGGTAGAAGCTCCGGGAGCCAGCTTAACAGCAAGCTTGTCTTCCCGGACAGCTTTTCCAAGGTCACCCTTTTGATAATATACATACCCCAGGTTTCCATGAGCCTGGGCATTTTCCGGTTCTTTAACTATAACTTTTTCAAATGACTGACAGGCATCTTCCAGCTTATTCAGAGAATAATATGTATTTCCCATGCCCAGATAAGCATCAATAAGATTCGGATCAAGTGAAAGAGCTTTTTGATAAATTTCCAGAGCCTGCTGAAATTTATTTTCAGAAAGATATACATTGCCAAGATTTATACAAGCAGGTGCATATTTAGAATCTATAACTAACGCCTGTTCCAGCTCTTTTTTTGCTTCATCCTTTTTTCCCTGTTTTAGTAAAGCCTGACTTAAATTGGTGTGAACTTCGGCGTTCTTATTATTCAACTTTAAAGATTTCTGATAAGCAGAAACAGCTTCTTCAATTTTTCCTTCCTGATATAACGCAACACCCAGAACCTTATAAAGATTTGGATCATTGGGATTCAAAGCCAGGGCTTTCTGCAGATATTTTTCAGCTTCATTCCATGATTTTTCGTTAATTAAAATTTGGGAAAGGCTTACACAGGAATCAAAAGCGGCAGGGTTAAGGTCAATATCCCTTTTAAAATTAGCTTTTGCTTCCTCAAACTTTCCCTCCTTTATGCAAACCAAGCCCATGTTATGATACGCATCAGCAAAGTTTTCTTCCAGCTCAATAGTTCTGCCTAATTCTTTTTCTGCTTCTTTATAATTTTTCATCTGAGAGTAAATAACTCCCAGATTATTATGAATGCGGTAATCTCGTGGAGAAATACTGCATGCTTTTTTAAAGTAATCCAGGGCAGGTGGATATTCTCCTTTTCTGAAGTAAATCCAGCCGATACTGTTGTACGCTTCCGTTTCCTGCGGAGATAATTCTATAACTTTAAGATACATCTCAAGTGCCTTGCTGGGATCATCTTTTTGATAGATACTGGCTAAATTGAAATAAATTCTATAATCTTTAGGATTTAACGAAAGCGCTTTTAGATAAAATTTTTCAGCTTCTTTTATTTTGCCCTGGGTAAGACGAAGTATTCCCAGAAGCTGATTAGCTTCAAAGCTCTGAGAATCAAGAACCAGCATCTGATTGTAATATTCTTCTGCCTTGTTAAAATGTCCCTGGCGCCAGTAAGCCATTCCTGTGTACCTCAGAACTGCGAGATTTCCCGGCTCGAGCTCCAGAGATTTTTGATACTCAAGAAGGGCTTGATCCAGTTTTTCCTGCCTATCTTTTAGAAGCCCCAGGTAATAATGAACTTCAGCCGAGCCGGGTTCCATGCTTAAAGCATTCTGAAGTTCTTCTTCGGCTTCTTTGTCTTTCATACTCTGCCAGTAAAGATAACCCAGATGGCGGTGAGCTTTTGCATCTTCGGGCTTCATCTTAAGAGCTTTTTTGTACTGCTTTTCTGCATCTTTGAGATTGCCTTCATCTACTAAAATATCACCCAGAACAACATAATCAGATTCTTTGGCGGCATTCTTTTCTACAAGTTCTTTTGCCTTATTATAAGAATCTTCCTTTTCTTTCTGGCTTTTAAAATAAGGCTGGTGAATGTAGTTAATTTTAACCGGAGTATCTTTAATCCACTTGATAATACTTTTTGCATCCACTACAACCGGCGGCGAGGGAGCCTGATTTAATCCAGCTCGGCTCTGAGTTGAAGGTTTATCGAGCATTACTTTCCCATAGGAATTTTCAAATAATATTTTTCCTCTAATTAAAGTTAAAATCACTTCCTGCTCCTGAGAGACCTTTACATCAAATTCAGTTCCCTTAACTGCTATGGTGGTTGAAAGAGTTTCAACTCTAATCTCAGTTCGAGGCCCGGTAATGGATGTCCATATCTCTCCAATGATAACTTTAATAAAATTTCCACTTTCTTCTACCGGAGGCATAATCTGAACTAAAGTATTCTCGTTAATTTCAATCTTGCTTCCGTCAGGATTACTCCTATCCGGCGGATAAAGAAGAGTGGCTCTGCTTTTTTCCCCTGTACGCAGTCTGTCGCCTTCATAAAGAGGAAGAGGCGATATTGCTGTCTCCCACTGATCCCTGCCTGATCTTTGCACTTCCACCCTGTTAAATATTCCAATTACAGTGCAGGAATGTCCCTTTTTTCCTGCCACTTTAAAAGGATGATAAAAAAATAATATTATAACAATAAACAGGATTAAGGAAAGCAAAATTTTTATCTTCTTAAATATCTGTTTATTTTTCATGAAATATCTTCCTTTTTTCCTATTACTTCATAGATAGGTAAAGGCTGGCTTTTACCTTTAAGTTCTGCAGGGGGAAGAGCAAAGATAAGGCAGGGATCA
>JAMDEM010000104.1 GCA_023486985.1 Bacillota bacterium | reverse complement strand
TTCCCTGCGGGGGGGGGGGGAAGAAAGAGCCATGATAAAAAATTTTAGGAAAAATATCTGCAAATTTTTTTCAAAAAACGAACATTTCTTTCTCCAGTCCACAATAGAATATCTTCTAAAAAGAAAAAACGGCGGATTTAAATTTTTCGATATTCTCCAGTATCCCATTGCCAGGCTGGCATCACTTCTGATAGGGAATGTGGCTGGAACGCAGATAGTTCCATTTGACCCGGAAAAGAAGAAAATCTTAATCAACCGGGAAGTTGCCGCCGGAAATTCCGTCCTTACAAAAATCAGAAGTGATGCCAGCCTGGGAAAAGCTGAAAAGATAATAATTACAGAATGTTACTGCCGCAGCAAGTATAAAAAGTGTGCCGCTCCCGTAAACAACTGCATCTGGTTTGGCGAGCCCGTCCTTCTGGATCATTTAAATCCGGTGGTGCGCCGCGACGTGACTTTAAAAGAAGTCGAAGAAATCCTTGAAGAAGCGGAAAAACACGGGCTTGTTCACCAGACTGTTTTTGTGCCCGACCGCCAGACGGTTTACTGCATATGCAACTGCTGTACCTGCTGCTGTCTTTCTTTCAGGGCTCCTGAAGTAGGGTACAATGCAATGCAGGAGTCAGGCTTTGTTGTCTGCCATGATAAAACTTCTTGCACCCTGTGCGGAGAATGCATAACGAAGTGTCATTTTAACGCCATTGAAATAAAGGGAAAAGATTTTATCATTTACAGGGAAAGATGCAAAGGATGCGGGCTTTGCGTAAATGCCTGCGTGAACAATTCATTGAAGCTGGTTGAAAAGCAGCTATGGCAGTAAACTCAAAGGGTCAACGGGAACTCCGTTCTGGCGCACTTCAAAGTGAAGACGAGGACCCGTTCTCCAGGAGAACAACGGCGGAATAGATTGTAGAATTAAAGAAACTATGGTATCATATACTATATGAGTCCAACGGTATTCAAAGAAGGGAAATATAGATTTTACTTTTTCTCTAAAGAGGAAATGAGGATTCATATTCATGTTATTTCTCAAGATGGAGAAGCAAAATTTTGGTTAGAACCTATAATTGCATTAGCGAACTATTCAGGTTTTTCTAAAAAACAATTAAACTTTTTGCAAAAAATTGTAGAAAAGCACAAAAATGAAATTATTAAAAAATGGAAAGAACATCTTAAAAGCGGAAATAACTAATATTTCTGAACATGGGTTTTGGATTTTATTGTCAGGAAAAGAATATTTTCTGCCTTTTGAGGAATATCCTTGGTTTAAAGATGTTAAGATATCATCCATTATCAATGTAAAGCTATTTCATAATCATCATCTATACTGGCCAGACTTAGATATTGATTTATCTACAGAAATCATGGACAATCCAGAAAAATATCCTCTAATATACAAATAATAAATTCTATGCTAACAACTCAATCGAGCGGATTTTTCTTGCGGTTTCGCCGCTTCGAAAAACCGCTCATTTCAATAGTTCGACATGAAAGGAAACAAAGATAAGCTGGTGGAATGAAACAAAACTCATATGGACTCTGGTCAGGGTGAAATATGGCCAGACACGCAGCGGGGCTTGCGCTTCAGCGACAAACGAATCTCTGGAAACTCCTCTATATATCGCAGCCCGAAAAATAGTACGGACGCGATCAGAGTATTGCTGGAGGCAAAAGCCGCAACACTTATGCCCGCCAGGGACAGCCTCGGAATGACGGCAAGAGAGGCGGCTGAAAAAATGGGTCACAAGGAAGCAAGTGAGGCAATTCGGCAATACGATTAAGGAGAACCCTGTCGAACAAATCACTGCAGCCAACAGCCGCTGCGCCAGGCAGTTGACCGGTTATGGAAATTCAAACATCATCATTGCAGGACACGTTCCGCTCCGGCGGCTGTGGCTGAGTTCTGGCGTTAGGCTATTATGATTGCCTCTCTATCAAAATCCGAGGCAATGGAGATAGTCCGTAAGGCTGAGAAAATAATAATTACTGAATGTTACTGTAGAATCAAGTATAAACAGGGAAAGATGCAAAGGATGCGGGCTTTGCGTAAATGCCTGCGTGAACAATTCATTGAAGCTGGTTGAAAAGCAGGCGGGGAACGGACGATTAATCGTAAAGTAGAGATTTTTTAAAAAAACTTATATTGTGTTTTTAATTAACTTTATTTTGCTTGAAGTTTTTCGTAGAGCTTTCTTGCATGGGTTTTAGCCGGGCATTCTCCGCCTTCTCCTTCCATCATTCTGTATTTTTTTGCTTCATCTGAAAACCAGATATCTTTCAGTTTCCCGGTTCTGACATTGCCTAAAACAATATCATTCCTTCCCAGACATGGGTGCGCATCACCGTTAAAGTTCACCGTGAGCATGGTTCTTGAAGCGGAGCATCTTTCATTATCCTGATAAGAGCCAAAAAAATTTAATTCTTTGATTTCCGGTATCTTATTCATCTGGTTCCATAAAGTTCTGATTTCTTCACTGCTTACTTTAAGCTTTTCAAGATTCTCTACAGCCCTTCCTTTCCACTGCATTGTCTCAACGGTTGGTTGTATGTTGTTTTCGATGCAGAATCTTACGAACTTTGCTGCTTGTGAGATATTCTGCTTCGTTATTACCGTATCAAGACATAATCTGGAGGGATCTGTTTTATTGAACCCTGCATTTATAAGTGCTTTAAAGCCTGATTCCATATTGCGAAAACCGCCTTTTTCCCCGACCAGGTAATCCACTGTTTCTTCATCAAAGCCTTCCCATTTGCCCAGTATGGAAACAGGCATATTAAAAAGTTTTCCGGCAAGATTATCGTTGATTAAGGTCATATTGGTGAAGACGACAGCCCAGATGCCCTTATTCATTGCGTATTCCAGGACAGGCATAAGCAGCGGGTCCAGAAAGGGTTCTCCCATCCCCTCGACATGGATTCTTTTTATATCAAACTCAGCCATTTGATCGATCACGTCAAAGTACTCTTCAAGGCTGAGCTGTCCTTCGCTTCTAAGTCCGGCGCTTGTGAAGCAAAAAAGGCATCTTAAATTGCAGGTAGTATTAAAATTTATATTTCCGGTATACGGAAAATCTTTCTGCAGGTTGGTATATATAGCCGGATCTCTTTCGGTTTCAAAACCTCTCACTACAGGAACTTTCATTACGCACTCCAAAAAATTTAATATTCTGACTGAGAATTATATTAAAGAAACCTTATAAGATTTATGCCAGGGGATGTATAACGGCAATTCAAACGGTCCGTCCGGTATTTCCGTTGAGTTTTTTTGTGTTATATGGTTTTGAAGTTCAGAGATTCTGCTGTCTTGAAGGGTTCCTTTTTCATCTGAGAAGTCAAGCACGTTTCTTTCCCGCAGGGAAAATAAAAATGACAGGATGTCAGCTCCGCAAAGTTCATGTATTTCAGAGAGCGTATGTTCTCCTGTAAACAGCTTAAGAGCCTGTCTGCCTCTTTTGGTAACCACAATCAGGCGCTCATTTTTTATCAAAAAGCCTCCAAAATTCCTTCCGTTAAACTGGCAGGATGCGTCAAGAACCGGAACAATATCACCCCGGAGTGTTAAAGATTGTTCTTTAATTCCTGCCGGGGTGTCAGGAGAAGTTACAGGTGCAAATTCGCTTATGCCGAAGCAATCAATGTAAGCTTGCTGAATGCCTTCGCAGGGCTGGTAATAAATGCATTGTTCACAGGAAGGAGGCTTTTTTTTATTCTGAATACGGTTTTCAATTTCGTTGTCAAGATAAAAGACACCATTGTTGCTGTCTGTGTTTTTAGCAGTGGCGCCATCCCCGCTGTTGAAGCAAATTGTACTTGTTTCTGCATAGTTTATTTCATTTGCATAGCGTTCCCTGCCTTTAAGGAAGCAAAAAGGCACATCCTGAACATTTGTTGTCCAGGATAGTTCGGGGTCGTTTTTCTCTATTAATTCGAAGCTTTTAATCAAATGAGGTCCCATTTCTTCATAACGCGGCACCACAGCGTCAAAATTATCGTGAATCTTGCCGACCAGCATGGGAAAAGCAAAAACCGGGATGCTTATACCTGTGCTAATCAGCATTTCGGTTATTTTCTCAAGGGAATGACAGTTGATTTTTGTTATTACGGTTAAGGTGCTTACATCAGCGCCGTGTTGCAGTAGATTTCCAATGCCCCTCATTGTCTGTTCAAAACTTCCAGCCACCTGGGTGTGGGCATCGTGCATCTCTGCATCAACGCCGTGAACAGAAATTAAAAAATTGATGAATCCCAGATTTACAACTTCTTTTGCAAGTTCCGGGTCCGCAAAGGCTCTTCCGTTTGATTGTAACAGGGTATAATTATAGCCTGCGTTTACAGCAGTTGAAATTATCTGGAGGAAGTCCTGCCTGACTGTCGGTTCTCCTCCTGTTATGCATAGAACGCCGCCGTCAGCGCCATGCTCTTTTATAAGCTGTAGAGCTTGTTCGGTGGAAAAATCCGACTCACGTCTTGCGGCTGAACAGAAAATACACGAGTTATTGCACTTCGTTCCAATTTCAATATCAAAGCTCATTCAGGAACTCCTTATCTAAAGAGATGGTATCATAATACAAGTGTTTTTTCAATATAAGGAATTTAGAAGCGTTTCATCATATTTTGGAATTCTAAAAAATCAGAATCATGATTTCATGTGATTGTGCAAGCAAAAAACCTTGAAAAGAGGGGGTGATGTTGGAACCTGAATAATGCATTGAAGCCGGTAAAAAAACCGCCTATGGCAGCAAACTTAAAGGGTCAACAGGAACTCCGTTCTGGCGCACTTCAAAGTGAAGATGGGGTCCCGTGCTTCTTCCCGTGCTTCCAACCAGGGCAATTGTCTGTCCCTTTCTTACAATCTGTCCGGCGCTGACATATAATCTGGAACAGTGTCCGTATAAAGTTGATATTCCGTTGCCGTGGTCAATGATGACAGCGTTCCCGTATCCGCCGCACCATCCTGCCAGTATGACAACCCCGCCGTCGGCAGCGGCTATGGGGGTTCCATAGCCGGCGGCAAGGTCAATTCCGGTATGAAGAATTGTTCTTCCTAAAATGGGGTGCCTACGGTAGCCAAAGTAAGAGCTTATAGGTGCACGAAGGGGCCAGGATAATGAACCCGTGGAACCTTTGGGATAGGTGTGAGAAGGACCGCTTCCTTCCTGCTGTTTTCTTCTGATAAGGTCTTGAATCTGATTTTCAATCGCTACGGTATGCTCTTCAAGTTCATAAACCTTTTGGACGTAATGGCTTCGCCTGTCCTCTATTTCAGAAAGAAGATTTTTTCTCTTCAGTTCCACGGAACTTAAGCTGACTTTTTTAAGCTCCATGTCTTTCTTAATAATGACAAGGTAGTTGTAATTATCCTGTGCTTTTCTTTTGTTGTCTTCAATTTTGGCTTTAAGAATTCCAATCGTTCTCAGCAGCTTCTGGTCTTTTTCAAGGATTTTGGATAAAAGTTCATACCTGGAAAGAAAATCCGAGAAGTTAACGGCGTCAAGCATTACTTCAAGATAATTAAGGTCTCCGCTTTCATAAATATCTCTAAGGCGGCGGCGCAGAATTTTTTGTTTGCCGGTATATTGTTTATAGGTTTTCTTAAGGTTAGCGGCAAGAGTTTTAAGCCTTGAATATGTTTCGTTTACCCTGCCGGCAGTATAGTGAATATCTTCTTTAATCTCATGCACCTGAGTCTGCGTTCTTTTTAACTGCTTTGCCATATCCCGTTCTTTCATATTGGCAAGTTTCAGGCGCTGTTTTTCCACCCTGAGGCGGGCATAGGTTTCTTTCAGCTCCCGCTTTTTCTGGTGAATGGTTGAATTACTGCCTTTGCCGAAGGAAATAGAAGAAAGAGCCGCAGCAAGTATCAGAGCCAGTATGAAGATTTTACCTGTCAGTGATAATTTCATATTTATTTATGATACAGGATGATAAAAGGTCCAAACAAGCACTAAGGCTCCGGCAATCAGCCGGTAAATTATAAAGACATTAAAATTTTTCGTTGAAACATATTTTAAAAGATACTTTATTGCAATAATTCCGCTTATAAAAGATGCCATGATTCCAGCCATAAAAGGAACAGCCATTCCGTGCCCGATGCCGCCTTGCTTATGAAACAATGAAAAACCTTCATAAAGAGCTGCTCCGCCGATTATCGGCAGGGAAATGAGAAAGGAATAATTTGCCGTATCCTTTCTTGAAAAACCCCTGAGCAAGCCGGCGGTCATTGTTATGCCCGACCTGGAAACTCCCGGGAAGAGGGCAATTGCCTGAGCCGCTCCCATTGATACGGCATCCCACCAGTTGAATTCTCCTTCCCGCTGGATTTTTCCTACCCTGCGGTCAGCCAGCCAGAGGACAACGGCAAAGATAATAAGGAGCGCCGCGATTATCCTCAGGTCGCTGAAATCTTTTTCAATAATTTTGTTGAAGGCAACTCCCACCAGGGCTCCTGGAATTGCGCTGGCAAGAAGCATCCAGACAAGTTTTCTATTGTAATCATCTTTAAAAGAAAATTGGAATATGCTTTTAAAGAAAGCGCCGGCAAGCGAGATAAACTCCCGGCGGTAAAAAATTATGAGGGCAAAAAATGTGCCTATATGCAGAGCTACGTCAAAAGCCTTTCCGTTGTAATGCCAGTCCATTATTTTTGGAACAATTATTAAATGCCCCGAACTGCTGATGGGAAGGAACTCCGACAGTCCCTGAACTATTCCCAGAATAATTGCATGAATAACTTCCATTACTTATCTCCTTCTGCTTCTGTTAGTAAGTTTAAAAACTGTTTTTGATTTTCCGTTTCTTGCTACGTATGTTTTAAGTCCTCCGTAAATTGCCTCGGCTAATTTTTGTCTAAATTCTGGAGTGGAAAGAAGTTTTCCCTCCTCGGGATTGCTGATAAAAGCTGTTTCAATCAATATTGCCGGCATGCGGCTGTGGGCAAGAACGTAGAAGCGGTTTTGTGCAATTCCCCGGTCTGACCTTCCAATGCATGAGATAAGAGAATCCTGAACATCGGAGGCAAAAAGCCTGTCCTTAGACTTATACCAGTGTGTTGAGGTTCCCTGCGAGGAATATGAAAGGCTTGCATTGCAGTGGATGCTGATGAAAAGATCTGCGTTTAAGTTATTGGCAATTTTTACTCTTGCTCCAAGCTCTTCTTTGGCTGAAGCACCGGGGTAAGCCACATCTACATCGGTATCCCGCGTTAAGACGACATTCCAGCCGTCTTTTATCAGCATTGCCGCAAGTTTTTTGGCAATATCAAGAGTTATATATTTTTCATAAAGCCCCATGCTTTTATTCAATGCTCCGCAGTCAGAGCCTCCGTGACCGGGGTCGATACAGATTACCTTTCCTTTTGAAGGGAATGCGGTTGCGCCGTTTCCCCGGTATTCGGCAACAGACGGGTCTATGGTTTTATGATGAATTTCAATTTCAAGCTGGTCCGGCGCTGTGGACGATGAATTTATACTGCATTCGGCCGGCTCGTTTAACTGCAGAACAAGCCTCACGATTCCCATTGGCTCTTTCTGGAACTGGGCAACTCTTACTTCCGCGATATAAGGGTCATCCAGGGTGAATTTACGTTCGGCTGCAACCAGCATACCCTGCGGAATATCAATAAAAAGACGGTTGTCGGGAGATTTCAGGCGGTGCCATTCATACTGAAACGGTCCTGATGCCCTTAATTTTATTTTTATCCCGTTCCTGCCTTTTTCCACCGCAAGTCCTGTTATCTTCTGGGTTTCAAAGTTCTGAGCCAGGGGATAAATGTTGGGAAGTCTTATGGAGAAAGAAATTTCATTCGGAGTGTTTGCCGGCAGGCTTTCAACCTCCGCGCTGTTTGACTGGGGTATGACTATCCTGACCATGTTGGGCTTGGTTTTATTCTGGCTGAATCTTATGGTGGACAGCTCCTGGTTTTCAATCTCTCGTTCCTTTATAACCAGAATTGAATCCGGGATGTCCACCACAAACCTGTCCGGCTCTCTTAAAGCAAAGCATTGGGGTTTTATTTTGTTTGAAGCGGTTATAATCAGCCGGTAGTTCCCCTTTTCTCCTTTAAGTTCGATATTTTTAATTAAGGGGTCAATATAATAAACTTTTTTCTCATCATCAAAGACGATTCTGGCTTCGATGAACTTCTGGATTGAATCCAGGGGGATATAAAGTTTTCCCCTGACAATTTTCGGCGGAGCCGAAAGCGTTATTGAATTGTCTCCCCACTGGATTTCCTGAGCAGAAGGCAGAATTTTTGCCTCATTGGCTCCTGCCTTTATCCCGGCTGATTTCTTTTCAGGGTTCCAGGAAATCTCTGCATCATAAGATTTGAAAAGCTCTTTTACTTCCGGGTCATCACAGGATACCATGACATTTCCGTCTGCATCTGTTATGGATTGTATGGTAACGGCTTTCCCGGAGATTATTGCTTTTATTGAATCAGTTTTAGAGTCTTTGGCTCCAGCCGGAATAATTGCTGTAATCATTAAAGTTGTTAAGAGGAGTGCATTTAAAAAAAATCTTTTCAATTCCTGGTCCCCCTTTCGGAAGAACTGCCGGTTTGTATATTTTTGTTTATCAGGTCATTTAAAGGCACGATTGTTATGCCTTTTTCCTGCAGAAGAGGAAGGTATTTTTTTAAAGCTTCAAAGGTGCTTTTTCTTACATGTCCTATGCCTATCGCATAACCTTCGGTTTTTGCGGTTCTTGCCAGTTTTATCAATTGCCCGCAGATATATTCCCCGTCATTATTGTTATCAAGAAAAATTTTTCTCCGGGCAAATGGAACTCCGGCTTTTTCAGCTTCTGAAGCACCGAGAGAATCTTTAACTGTTAAACTGTCAACAAAATAAAGATTTCTTGATTTTATGCCGCTCATAAGTTCAGCCATTACTTTTTCATCCCTGGTAGCTTTCGATCCCTCGTGATTGTTAATGCCTTCTGCACCGGGAACGGACTGAAGGTCCTCGGCAACAATTTTCTCTACCTCTTCGGGAGTCATACCGGTTTTAATTTCGCCGGGACCGGGATTTATTTCTGAAACCGGCTCCATGGGAAGATGGAGGATGACTGCCTGGTTTTTACTTTTTGCTTCCACGGCGATTTTTGTTGAATATCTTAATTTGGGCATTACCGCCAGAGTTAAAGGAAAACCGGAATCCATGAAGTCTTCAGCGGTCTTGAGATCGTTTCCGCAGTCATCAATGATGATGGCAATTTTTCCTTCATTTTCCGGAAGTTCATTTATCATGGAAAGAAGCTTTTCATCCTGAGCCGGCCCGGGTGGGCTGCTGGGTTCGGGAGAGGGAGTCCTTACTTCTATGACAGAAGAAGCAGGGGGAGTTTCATGCCTCACCGGTGCTTTTTGGGGCGCAGCAGCATGAGGTTTTGAAGGTTTTTTTTCTTCTTCCTTTACTGCGTTTTTTAAGCCAATTAAAAAAGCACCTATGCCCAGCCCGGCCAATATCAAGATGAGAAACAAATGTCTTGCTCTCAACCTTTTCCTCCTCAAGATACGTGTAAAACGGGCGGCTGGTACCTTTAAGGGGGCGCCATATATTTTTATTTATTATAACATAAGAATTCATTACTTGTAAATATTTTGCTCGTTTCGCTCGTGTCAAGAATTTGCAGGGACTTTTCCTCTATCTTAAATTATTGTTGTAGTGGCAAAGCTTGCTTTGCTTTTATTATGGAGAGCAAGCTCTCCCACTACTGTTATAGCTGTAAAAAGACCTGCAAATATTTTACACTATCCCTCGGTTCCCCCTATCCACACTGGAAAAGGAAGTATAATTGAATTTTTCTCTTTGCGGGGAGAGGGAAGTGGTGTGGGCTGATGTTTTAAAGAGAACTTTATAGGGTAAATTAAAACAAAGATTAAAATGAATGGAGGAGGAGAGAATGGAAAAAATTTTTGGGAAAGCAATTATAATCACATTGGTTGTTACAACCCTGGGGCTTGTTATCTGGATGAATTCTTATGTAAAGGCGGTTGACATAAAAGAAGATAATCCGGTGGCAATGGTTGCATCTGTTTCCGGCGACTGCAGAATTTTGATTCCCTCCAGGACTGAACGCCGTGCTTACGTTCTGGATTTCCTGAAGCCCGGCTATCAGATTCGAACCGGTTCGGACGGTGAAGCAGTGATAATATTTTTTTATAACGGCCATACCGAGACAATCAGCTCCAATACTTCCTGCACCGCTGCCTTCAAAACTTTAACACAGGAGACAAAGCCGGTAGCGCGAAAAGGTGTAAATGATATAAATACAGAGCTTTATGAGATTCCTTATATTCTCGGGGTAGCCCTTTCCCAGCAGTCTCTTGCTTCTGCAGACAACCCCGGGGAAAAGGAAAAGGAAGATATGTTCCTTCAGGCATGGGTAAAAACAACCACTTTCCCCCCGGTTTTCAAATGGGCAAATGCAGGAAAATCTGAATACCGCTTCCAGCTTTTTAACGAATGGAACGAGTTTTTATATGAAAAAGCAGTCAGTGCTACCAGCTTCAAATTTCCTTACAAAGCGCCGCTTCAGCTTACCAAGGGAGGCTTATATTACTGGCAGGTCCTCACTCATGATAATGAACAGATTGTCGGCAAATACCCCTTTAAGGTAACTACAGCATTTCAGGCAAAAACGATCAGCCGATACGAAAAGGAATTGGATAAGTCAAAAAAGGAAAATCTAAAGAATACCGTGCCGTATGTTAAACTTTTCCTTCTCTACAACCAGTTCAGAAGCTGGGATAAGCTTTTACACTTGTGCGAGGATCTTCGCGATATTGACCCGCAAAACCCCATTGTGTACCGGATGTTAGCCCGCCTTTATATGCTGAAAGACTGCCCTTATTATGCAAAGGATGCTTTAAATAAAGCGGTTTCCCTTGGCGCAGTGGAAGAAGTAATCACCACGCCTTCACCTGCAGCCAGCCCGGCTTCTACCGCAAGCCCTGCTCCCACTGAAACAGGCAGCCCAAATCAATATTAAAACAAGGAAGATGAAAATGACAAAAGCAGAATTAACATGTCCGAAGTGCGGGCATAAACAGGAAACAAATATACCTGAATCAGGATGTTTGGCTTATTACAAGTGCGACTCCTGTCAGAAAATTAATGCCGCGCCTGAAGGGATATGCTGTATTATCTGCGCTTATTCTGATTCCATGTGTCCTGTAAGCACTAAAGGTTAATAGGCATAGAAAAGACTGTTTTTCTGCCCCGGTATAATTCCGGGGTGATTTTCTACAGGAGAGCAAGCCCTCCCACTACCGTTGCGGTGTAGTGGCAAAGCTTGCTTTGCTTTTTTTTGTGTAATTTTGATAAAAGTCATATTATAATTGCCGCGGCGGCTATATAATGGTTATGCAAACGATTGGCGAAGATTTTTGATTTAGAAGGGACTGTAAAAATTTGTTGGAAAGCATAAAAGCAGATAAAACACTTGACTGCACCGGGCTTTATTGCCCTGTGCCGGTGCTTAGAACGAGAGAAGAAATAGATAAACTGGCTGTTGAAGAAGTATTAGAGGTGCTGGCTGATGATACGGCGGCGGAAGAAGACATTAAAGCCTGGGCAAAAAGGGCAGGGCAGCAGCTTTTAAAGATTGAAAAAACTGATGAGGGATTCCGTTTTCTTATTAAGAAAATAAACTAACCTGCGCCAGGAGCGCAGGGTATTCCTTCGGGCAAGGTGCATTCCGACCGAACAGGGAGGATTTCGCACCGCGAAAAGCACGGGTTTTGGCTGGAACTTCTGGGCGAGCAGGATGCGAGACTAGAAGGTTCCGCAAAACCCTGATTTCAAGGATGAAGCCGAGCGGGCAGCTCGGCGAGAGAGACAGCAAAGCGGAAAATTAAATTTGTTTTGCGGCATGAGTTGTCTAAGAGGGTTGAAATTTGTCATTCTGAACGAAGTGAAGAATCTCAATCCGAGATCCTTTGCGATGCTCCGGATGACTGCGGGGTATTCGATCGCAAAATAAAATAGGAGGCTTTCAAAATGGCAAAAAAAAAGATTCTTTACGTGCAGACAAGCGGCGTGGATACGCCTAAAAGGCTTTATTCTCCCTTTGTGCTTGGCATGACTGCTGCAGCCATGGATATAGAGCCTGTCATATATTTTCTGGGCACGGGTATTACGGTTGTTAAAAAAGGCGAGGCAGAAAAAGTTAAGGAGGGGGCTTTCCCTGCTTTAAAGGAAATAATGGATCAGGCAGTTGCTTCCGGCGTAAAACTGATGGTGTGCGAGCAGAGTGCCCAGCTTCTCGGACTGCAAAGGGGAGATTTCATAGGGGAAGCCAAAATTGTGGGAGCCGCAACTTTAAATGATCTTGTGTTGGATGCCGACGGGACAATGTGGTTTTAAAATCCTTTTATGATTTCCACTTCAAATAAAGAGTCCCTGAAAGGTAAATTTACGTCTTCATATTCCTTTTCAGCCATGTGGAATGCGTAGTCGAAAGAGCGTTCACTTGTTTTTGGAGGGATTAAAGGAAGATTAATGTTGTTATGGATGCAGACATGATACCGGTTGAAAACGCCAAAAAATAATTTCAACAGCTTTGGCCAGTCTTTTTCATCAAAGTCGCCTCCTCCAATCTGGTGAAGTGCTTCAGATGAATCAACAGGCACCCATCCATAAGGAGGAATGTATATTTCCGTCCAGAGATGGTTCAGCCTGAAGCCGGGTCCCAGGTGCCACCCCCCGCTTACCCTTGCAGGTATTCCCAATGCCCGGCAAAGTGCGGCATAAAAAATAGACTGAGCTCCGCAGTCCCCTTTCCTAGTCCTCAAAACATATTCGCTTTCGTCTTCAATAATTTCGTGGGGGAGGAAGCTGTATATCAGATTATCGGTCATCCATACGTAAATCATCATTGCCCGGGCAAGAGGATTTTTTTCGTCTTTTACTATGGAATAAGCCAGGTTTTTTAAATCATCGGAAATTGTGATATGCTTTTCTGATTTTAAATATGGTTTCAGCAAAGGGTCTTTGTTATCAAAAGGCTGAATTTCAGCCGGGTCAAGGTTGAAATACATATCATGAGAAACAAAAGAAAAGGTATATTTCACCTCGAATTCCGGGTTGCACCCGTCATTTTCTATTTCAAAATAAATAACGCCTAAATCACTCTGCGGCGGTGAAATGTAATTACAGGGCGGACTTGAACTTATTAACTTTATGCCGTGTTGCGAGTCATTGGCAATAGGGAAAGGAGACCATATTTTCATAAGCCTGCCTGAAGAAACATCCATTGAGTAATTCAGACGGCTTTTTACTGTTACAACTGCCTCTTCAGGGTTTACAAGATTTCGGATTCCCTTTTTGTAGGTTTGTATGTTTTGAAAAACTTCACTTGACTGTTTGCGGACTTTTTCGTCAAATGCATTGTCTTCATTGGTCCATCCGTGGAAGCGCGGGTTTACTTCTGAAGTGTTGTTAAAAACAAGATTTTTGATGGTGTGTTCATAATAAAATGTTTTCCCGTCAATTATAGTTGAATCAAGGCAGCCTTTCTTTTCCCATTTATCAAACTCTTCAGGCTTAAAATTTGTCTATTTCTTCCGCCATTTTCCTGAGGAGTTGTTCTTTGTCAAAAGGGAACAGCAAAGGGATATTGTTTATCCGGACAAGAAATTCACGGCATCTGAGTTTTTCCTCTTCCAGTCCCATTTTTTGAAAATAAGAAAGAGCTCTGGAGAAGCAGGAACTTGCTTTGCTCAGGTCCCCTTTTCTGTAATGGATAATTCCATTTTCAAATTCCTGCCGGGGATCCGTCACCGGGGGTTTAGGCATGAAATTCGGAGCTGTGCCTGGAGACGGCGGAATGTATCCAAGCTTAATTTCTCCGTTTAACAGCTTAATTTTTGTAAGCCCTTTATAAGCGAATTGTCTTAAAATATCGGTAATTTGTCCGCGTAAATCATCGAGTGTTGCATCTTCCGGCAAGATATTTTCACGTTTTGCGGCATTTAAGATTTCGCTGAGGATTGTAAATTCGGAAGCACCGCCGCGCTTAGCCGGTTCTAAAATATCTCTTTCATATGAAAATCCTTGTTTTTCAGGTAAGAATTTTTTATTTTCCATTTTTCAATTTCCTTATTGAGCAGGTGTCATTTAAGAGATTAAGAAAATTAGTTAAATCAAGGTTACCTGATATGATTCACGCCAGGGAATATAAAGAGGCAGTTCCAGGAGTCCTTCTTGCCGGGAAGTCAATATTCTTGATGTTATTTGGTTTTTAAGGTTGAGCAGCGTGTTATCCAAAGGGATTTTTGTTTCAAAAAATGAAAGCAAACCTCTTTCCTTCAATGAAAGCACAAACGACAGTATTTCATCTCCGCCGATTTTTTGAATCCCGGAGAGAGTGAAATCTCCAAAGAGGAGACTCAAAGCATGTCTTCCCCTGTTTGTAACCACGATAAGATCTTTATCAGGGTTTTCCTCTATATTAATTAAGAAACCTCCAAAGTCACGTCCGTTGAATTGAGACGTTCCTATGAGAACGGGAACCATGCTGCCGGGGAAAGTAACAGAACGCATTTTGATATCAATAGAAGAATCATGTGAAGTCACAGGCACAAATTCATTCGCACCGTAGTGTTCAATATATTCTTTCTGAACGCCCTCGCAGGGCAGGAAATAAATACATTCCCTGCACGAAGGCAGTTTTGTCTTTTTCTGGAGGCGCTGGCTGACTTCATTATCCCTTTTACACGAATCTTGCGTACTTCGGGATTCTTTTATCTCAACAGGATCCTTATGGTAATAAATTGATCTCATTTCTGCATAATTTACTTCGTGCACATAGCGTTCCATGCCTTTTAGAAAGCAGAAGGGTACATCCTGCACACTGGAATCATATGCTCTCGAAGGGTTTCTTTGCCTGATTATTTCGAGACTTTCGATTAAATACGGCGCTGTGTCAACGTAGCGTGGAACAAGAACATTAAAATTACCGGTCGCCCTGCCCACCAGCATTGGAAATGCAAAAACAGGAGGATCTGCTCCAATATCAAGCATTATTTTTGTGATATCAGCCAGTTGGCGAAAATTTTTGATAGTGATGACAGTCAGAGTTGACACACTTCCGCCCAGGCGGATAATATTTTTAATTCCCTGTATCGTCTGCTCAAAGCTTCCCGGCACCTGTGTCAGGGCATCATGCACAGATGCGTCAGCACCGTGGACAGAAATTAAGAATTCTTTTAATCCAAGGTCTAAAGCTTTCTTTGTAAACTCCGCGTCTGCAAAAGTTCTTCCGTTTGATTGCAGCAAAATATAATCGTAACCGGATTTTACCGCATTCGAAATTATTTTCGGAAAATCCGGCCGGATTGTTGGTTCCCCCCCGGTTATGCAGAGAAAATCGCCGTCAGAACCGGCACGATCCTGCAGAAACTTCAGGATTTGTTCTGTGGAAAAATCTGCAAATGTCCGGAAAGCTGCGGAGCAAAAAAGGCATTTATTATTGCATGCTGTTCCGACTTCGAGGTCAAAGCCCATATGAACTCCTTAAATTATCTCGCTTCGCTCTCGCCAAGCTAATCGCTCGGCTTCATTCTTGAAATCAGGGTTTTACAGAAACTTCTAAATTTCCCGTTTCACTCTCGCTGAGCTATTCGCTCAGCTCTACTTGTGGAGACAGGGTTTTACAGAAACTTCTAAACTCTCTTCGCTCGTTAAGAAGTTTTCAGAAAAACCCGTGCTTTTGCTTCGCAAACCCTCCTTGATCAGTCGGGACACACCTAAACTCATATCTATTCGTTAAGAAGTTTCAGAAAAACCCGTGCTTTTCACTTCGTGAAACCCACCCACGCTTTCAGCGCGGGTACCCGGTTCGGTCGGGACGCACCTTTCAGCACACAAATTATATCATAATGGGAAGAACCCTTTCAATGTCTATGTTAAAGTTACCTGATAGGATTCATGCCAGGGGATATAAAGAGGCAGTTCAAAGGCTTCACCAATGCTGCCGGTTAAACTTTTCATAGTAATCTGGTTTAGAAGATTGCGCATGCTCCCTTGAGGGATAGTTTTCGTATTCCTTAATTTAAGCACACCTCTTTCTTTCAGGGAAACGATGAATGGCAGGATACCAGAACCAAAAAGTTCGCTGATTTCTGAAAGTGTGTATTCTCCTGTGAGAAGCCTCAGGGCTTGCCTTCCCCTTTTTGTTACGGCGATCAAGATTTCATTTTTTATTAAAAAGCCTCCGAAGTCCCTTCCGTTGAAACGGCAAAGTGTATCAATAACGGGAACGAGGCTGCCTTCAAATGTTAATAAATTTTCTTTGATTTTCACTGAAGAATCATGTGAAGTCACAGGCACAAATTCATTCGCACCGTAGTGTTCAATATATTCTTTCTGAACGCCTTCGCAGGGCAGGAAATAAATACATTCCCTGCACGAAGGCAGTTTTGTTTTTTTCTGGAGGCGGTGTTCAATCTCGTTTTCCAGATAAAAGGCATCTCCGCCCGGTTTCATTTCTTGTTCAATGCTCTCATTTTGCTGGCTGGAACAGATTGTAGTTGTCTCAGCATAATTAATCTCGTGAATATAGCGTTCCATACCTTTAAGGAAACAAAAAGGCACATCCTGAACACTTGTAACCCATGCTCTTTTTTGGAATTTTTTTTCGATTAATTTGAAGCTTTCAATCAAATAAGGTGCCGCTTCTTCATAACACGGCATTACAGTGTCAACATTACCGGAAGTCCTGCCGACTGCCATAGGAAAAGCATAAACAGGTGCATTTGTACC
>JAMDEM010000157.1 GCA_023486985.1 Bacillota bacterium | reverse complement strand
TATCAGCACCAGAGCTTACCTTTGTTTGGAAATGAAATTCTTCATCTGGATTTGATGAAACTTCAACCTGCAAAAACTCCTGTGTTGAATGGCGGTCGTATAAAAATTTTATCTCCTTAGCATCCTTTATGACGGAGATTGCATTTTTTTCATCAATGTTCTGGCTTTCAGGATTTGCAATGTCAAAGTCAGGAGCATAAAGAGCCCTTTCTATCGTTTTCTTTTGTTCATCCATGTAATAGGCGACAACTTCCTTTTGATTCGTTTGCGGATTGGTAATAAGAAAAACAAAGGGCGTATCTTCATATTTTGTAAGGGTATAGCCATTTTTTAAAGTTTCTGCACCTGGAGAGTAAATTGCCTGACATGCTCTCAGTTCCCTTACTATTCTTTCAAAACCGATAGAGGCATTTCTAAACACCGGGGTTTTGCTGTCTCCAAAGCGGTAAGCTCTGGTGCTGATAATGATAGAAGCGGCAACGGCTGACATCAGAAGCCCAAATATGAATGTGGCTACAAGTATCTCCACCAGGGTCATGCCTGTTTTATTTAATTTATTTTTGTTCATAGGTGACTACTCCAACCCCCTCACCCTCGCCCTCTCCCCACAGGGGAGAGGGATAAAGATAAAATACTCTCCCCGGAGGGAGAAGAAATAATTAACTCCCCCTGCCCCTCCTTGGCAAAGAGGGGGAAGAACTTACTCCCAAATGGAGGGAATAAGGATGGAATGCTCTCCCAGGTAAAACAAGATTGCCACGGTCGCTTACGCGACCTAGCAATGACATAATCTAATATTTCTCATACCATGCATCAAGATTGCCGCCGGGGGCGATTAAAACCCGGCGGGCAGTCACTCTCCCCGTCAAGTCTGAAATTGTTCCTCTAAAACTTAAATCGCCGCTGTTATTGGAAATAACGCAATATCTGGTTTTGTTGTCCTGCGGAATATAGACTCTTCTTTCATTTGATTCAGGATCCACATCAGGAAGTTTGCCCATAGCTATATATGCTTCCATGCCTGCTTTTGCAAGATAAAAGCAGGCGGCATTATCTCTTTGATGACCTGAAAGTTTATAATCAGTAATGAGGATGCTTAGAAAAGACAAGCCAAGAATGAGGATAATAACAGAAAGCCACAATACGGTTATTAACGCGATGCCTGATGAACTTTTTTTCTTCATCAACTTTCACACCGCCTGAAATAATTTTGAAAGGAAAGTTAAACTTGTTTAATATTTTACCCTGTGTTTTTATATTCTAAACCTGAACAAGTTTTTCCTTGAAAAAAAACTTTAAACTTGTTGGCGGCTGCAAGAGTCTAAAAAAGCTTACGAATATACTATGGTCTTGTTTCCGCCGGCGGAACGGGCGGAATTCAAAGCTTCATGGGCATGGTTTGTAAGCTCATCAGGTGATGAAGCTTTTTCAGGATAAGAGGCAACTCCAAAACTTAATTTAATATTTTCACCGATATCCGAAAAAGGCATGCTCCCCAGCATCATTCTTGTCTGCTCGGAAAGGTTGTAAGCCATCTGGGTATTTGTTCTGGGAAGAATTACCGCAAATTCTTCATCGCTGTATATTGCAGGAATATCCGTATCCTCTTTTAAGAAAAGGCTTACCTGCTCGGTTGCGCTTCTTATGGCATCTTCAAGCTTTTCTTTTGTCATTTTATCCTTATTCTTCTCAACATTATCTATTGAGAAGAACATAACAGCACAGGGTTTTTTGTTCTGAAAAGCCGCCGTCAGCTCCTGAACAAGCCTGTAATCATAATATTCTTTCACAAAATAGCCTGTCACCGGATCTAAAGTCGGCTCCACAACTTTTGGAGCCGGAGGCTCAGCCGGCTTTGAAACCACCGGTGCCGGCTCTTCAATTTTTGCCGGCTCCTGGACAACTCCAATTGACTCAGCCGACGGCGTAGGTTCTGCAGGAAATCCCGGCGCCCATGCCCCTGCCTTTGAAGCCGCAGGCTGCTGGGTCTCCACCGCTTCGCCGGGTACAGCCCAGGGAGGCAAAGGAACAGCTTCTGCGGCAGGAGTTTCTATTGTAGGCGGTGGCGGAGGTGTTCTTCTCAATAAACCTCTGCCGCCGCTCCCTCTGGGTCTTAAAATTCCAGCCGGCGCTCCCAGTCCCGGAGAAGATGAAGGAGCCGGCGCAGTCGGTTGCTGCGTTTGAGGCATCCCCCAGGGCACAGAGGGAGCAAACGTTTTCTGGGAAGCCGGTGGAGCCTCAACCGGTACAGATGCAGCGGATGGCTGATGAACCCGGGGTGCACCCCACGGCACTGACGGAGCCGCATTCCCGGCGCTTTCAATAACAGTTTCAATAGGAGATTGAAGAGGCAGTTCAAGAGGAGCTCTCTGGACAGGCTCCTTAACTATTTCCGCTTCTTCGCCCTTTTCTTCCACAGGCACAGCTTCTTCTTTAACAGGCTGGAATGCCTGTGATTCAGGTTTTTCTACTTCAGGTTTTGTCACAGCCCACGGCTTTACAAATTCCGGAATTTCCCCATCGGGTTTCTTTATTTCGCCAATATATGGAGCCTCTTCTTTGGGTTTTCTGAACCCGCTTGAAAGAGTTGCTTTATTCCTTCCGCCGTTCTTTGATTCATAAAGTGCATCATCAGCGCGGTCCACCAATTCTTCCGCCGTGGGCGCATGATTGGGAAAAGTTGCAACACCAAGACTCACCGTAACCGTAGGAAGGGGTGGTGGAAGCTGATAGTTTTCAACCGCCGCTCTTATTGACTCTGCCATCTTCATTGCATCCTCAGAAGAAGTCGAAGGCATGATAACGGTAAATTCTTCTCCGCCCACTCTTGACATAGTATCAATGCCGTCTCTTAAGCATGATTTTATGCAGGCAGCCACTTTCTTAAGAACAACATCACCCTGCGGATGTCCGTAAGTATCGTTGATATTTTTGAAGTGGTCAAGGTCCATAAGAATCAGGGAACAGGGGTTTCCGTGCTCTCTGACTTTTTGAACCTCGTTAAAAAGGGTGGCGCTGAAATATCTCTTGTTGTATATTTTTGTAAGCTCGTCAATTACCGAAAGCTCATAAAGATTGATATTCTCAATGGATTCTGCAATTTCTTTGCCTATCTGGTAAACTTTATCAAAATTTTTCTCAAAAATTTTCCTTATTTTCAGTATGTCCCTGGTTTTCTTAATACCCAGATAAGCAATGCCGCCCAGCTTTTCTCTGATAACAAAAGGCACGCCAATCCTTGTTTCATATTTTTCAATAATCTCCGGAGTATCAGGAAAAGCTGGGCGGCATT
>JAMDEM010000115.1 GCA_023486985.1 Bacillota bacterium | reverse complement strand
TGCTTATTTTCTCACCAGCAGGCGATGGATGAAATCTCCAAATTTATCGCCACCGGCGACCAGATTTTTCTTGATAAGGGGATAGAAATTTTAAAAAATGCAGGAATGATGCTTCGCTCTTCTTATACTAGATATGCTGATGAGAAAATAAGCAATTATCCAACAAGATCCGGAGAAGCCAACCTGGTGCTTCTAGCCATTGAAGAATTTAAAAAAGGTAATATTGAAGAAGAACAGATGGATGTGATTCTTCTCGGCTTTGAAGACCATATTGAAGGCACAAGAAAAGAATTTGAGGAACTTTGCCTTCATGAGGTTGACTCTATCCTTATTCAGGAGGAGATACCAAGGGCGATTGATGCCTTTGACAAAATTGATGCCGCCTGCACAGAAATACGTGAATTTTTTGCCGGCGCAGATCCCTCCCATCTTGATAATGGAGCTGAAATGCTAAAATCAGCCGTGACTGAACTTGCCGCATCTTATGACACCTTTGAAAGCATTGAAGAGAGAAGCTCCAAAAGAGTATGCTTTAAATGCTCGGCGGAAAATCCGGTTGAGGCAAAAGTTTGCACAAACTGCGGCGCAGTTCTTCCCAAAATGTTTGACGACACAGTCCAGTCAACTTTTCAGATAAGCGAAACAAGAGAAATAGAATTCGGCGGCGGTTTTGTGATGACCGAGAATATTGATAAGATTCTTGATGCTGCTAACTGCATGGCTGACGGCGTTATAACAGCCGATGAATTCCTTGACACAATTAAATGGATGGAAGTCATTCTTGCCCGGGCAAGCCTAGACCTGGCAGTGATGAAGAATCCGCCTATGAACGAAGAAGAAACAGAAGCCATTGAAAACCAGAAGAACCTTCTGTGCGAAGGTATAAGAATAATCGGTGAAGGGCTGGCTGAAATGAAGCTTTATCCCGATGATCCGGATAAAAACCACCTCATTGAAGGCGCCAAGATACTCTGGCAGGGCGCCAGGGAGATCCAGGAAATATTAAAACTTACCGAAGAATTACCGCCGTCCGGGTTTTAGAAGCTGCAGAATAATCGCCGCAATCGTTTAACTTTTGACCCCAAATGTATCATAAGTTTTCAGATTTATTATAACTTTTTGCAAAGTTCACTTGACAAAAAGTTAAACTTTTTGTAATATTTAATTATGTTTTTCCCTAGAAGAATCTATAATGCATTAACAGCTCATTTAAAAATGCCTGAAGCCGCAATTTTAACTGGTATGCGTCGCACCGGGAAAACTGCTATTTTACAAAAATTATTCGCAGACATCAACACTGATAACAAGGTGTATCTTGATATTGAAAACCGAATTAACCGGGAAATCTTCTTAAATCTTGACTACGAAGACATCTGGCTTAACTTGAAAAAAACTTATGGCATTAGTGACAAAAAACGTTCTTTCCTTTTTCTTGACGAAATTCAATACATTAAAGAGCTCCCCTCTATCATGAAATATCTATTCGATCATCACGCTGTAAAATTTATAGTTACCGGGTCGAGCAGTTTTTACTTAAAGAATCTTTTTACCGAATCCCTTTCGGGCAGAAAACAGCTCTTTGAACTCTTTCCTCTGACTTTTGATGAATTTATGGTATTTAAAGGCAAGGCAAAAATAGTCAAACACGAAGAATCTTCATTGACTGAACTTAAAAAGTCAGATTCATGGCAAAAAGTTAACGCTTCTCTTTTCGATGAATACCTTCATTTTGGCGGTTTTCCCGGTGTTGTCCTTGCCGAAAGTTCCAGCCACAAAATTAACCTTCTCAAAGATATCCTTTATTCTTATATAGACCACGATGTAAGAAATCTTTCAAGTTTTAAAAAAATTATTGAACTGGAGCACTTAATAAAACTTCTATCTGCCAGAATCGGCCAGAAACTTGATGTCGCTAAAGTTTCTCTGGAGCTCTCCCTCTCCCGCCAAACCATTTTAGAATACCTGGGATTCCTTGAAAAAACTTATATTTTATTTTTAATACGGCCGTTTTCCAAAAGTCCTGACCGGGAAATTTCCAAAACTCCGAAAATTTACTTTTGTGATACTGGTTTGGCAAACGTCCTGGCTCAGATATCTTCAGGTCAAATTCTTGAAAACCAGGTATTTCATAATCTGAAAGTAAAATATGCCTTTAACCATCCATTTAGCAAAATTCATTACTATCAGAAGAAAAACGGAGTGGAAATAGATTTTATTCTTAATCAGGATATAGCAATAGAAGTTAAGGAAACATCTGACGCCGCTGATTTAAAAAGGCTTGTAAATGTATCCGGACAAATTGGCATGAAAAAATCCGTCTTAATCAGTAAAAACCTCACATCAGCACCAGAAGCAATATACGCTTCACAGCTTTAAGTTGCAAGTTCGAAAAAAATATTTACAATTCATCTTATTTCCTCTATAATAAGCAAAGCTTGTTTTGCATATTGAGACCCCGCAGAAAACTGCAGAGTTTTCAATCGCAAAATAATCAAGTTGTGCAAATTAATAAGCAGGAATGAAGTGAATGTATAGTAAAAAGAGACGGGCGGCTTTTTTATCAATAATTTCTAATTCCACCCTGATTATCCTGAAATTAATTGTAGGCTTTGCAGTCAATTCAATCGCAGTAATCTCCGAAGCTCTCCACTCAGGCATTGATCTTATTGCTTCATTTGTGGCTTACTTCTCCATCAAAAAGGCAAGCGTCCCTGCCGACAGCCAGCACAAGTATGGCCATGGAAAATATGAAAACATTGCAGGGGTTGCAGAAGCCCTTCTTATCACTTTTGCCGCCGTACTTATCGTGATAAAGGCGGTAAATGAAATAAAAAAAGGTGTCAGCCTTGAGACCGTAGACATGGCAATCGGCGTAATGTTCATATCATGTATTGCAAACTGGCTGGTTTCTGGCTATCTTTTCCGGGTGGCAAAGGAAACAGAATCGGTGGCATTGGAAGCGGACGGATGGCACTTAAGAACGGATGTCTATACTTCTCTAGGAGTATTTGCCGGGTTAATCGTGGTGAGACTGACGGGCCTGAAGATTCTTGACCCTATTCTTGCCATTTTTGTTGCGGTATTAATATTCAGCATTTCAATAAAAATCACAAAAGAATCTGTAGGCGGTCTTCTTGATGAATCTCTCCCCGATGAAGAGGAAAAAGTTATAAAGGAAATCTTAAGCGAACACTATAATCAATTTGTCGAGTTTCATGAGTTAAGAACAAGAAGAGCCGGCTCGGAGCGCCACATTGACCTGCATCTCATTCTTTTTGGTGCAACTCATCTTGAAGATGCCCACGAGCTTTGCGACCATCTGGAAAGCGACATCCTGGAGAAATTCCCGAACTCTAAGATTCTTATTCACCTTGAACCCTGTAGAACGAAAACAGACTGCGTGCAAGACTGCAAAAAATGTACAATTGCAGAGGCAAACTCTAACCATTCACCTTAAACATGGGGCCCGCCATTCCGATTCCCATAACATCTCTTAAAATCTCGCCCCTTAGAGTTACTTTTTTCCCCTCCACCAGAATACCGGGCGGCGCATCCTGAAGCTGATAACTTATCCCGTCATCACTTTCAAGAACCCAGATATTGCCTTCCAGAGGAAGATTTCTTATGGTGCCTTTGACGGTTTCCATTATATAACCCCCTCTTTCTTCATTGGGACTGCAATCAATGAAAAAGCCATAAAAAGGCAGAACAATATATTTAAAGCAAGCCACAATTCGTCAAGGAAAAAAAAATTCGGAATATACTTTAAAACCGCTTCCCTGAAGATTAATGAAAACAAAAGCTGCCCGCCGACTCCAAGATTCAATCCGGCAGCAAAACATCTTAAAAACCTGTTTGACTGGAAAAATATGGCGGCAATAAAAGGCACCAGCGCGCTGTAAAACAAAGGATTCTCATGGCTGCCTGCGCCAAAAAAGAAAATGTCCCACTGGGGAAAGCCGCGGAAAAGAATACCCCTCAGAGGCATGTCAAAATCAATTAAATACGGGAGAAAGAAAAGCCCGCTTGCTCCTATCAATATGCCCGGCACAGTCTGAAGCCAGTAAAAATAATTTTTCTTTCCTGAAAACCTTGTAATCCTGGCGATAAATACTGCAAAAGCAACTGCCATAAGAAGCTTTAACAATCCGGCAAAAAAACCCGCAAAAAAGACAGCCTTGCCGCAGTCCACGACTCCTGCTCCATAGCCTGCAGCAGGATTAACTCCGGCCGGGACACCGGCAGTCATCTTGAGCAATCTTTTCACAGCATCAGGATTCGTTACGCCAAGAGATTCAACCAGAGCCGCCGCTGCTGAAACGTGGGGAGCCGCCATCGAAGTTCCCTGAAACTGATAATAGCCTTCTTTTGAAGGATCCTTTATGGCAATAGTATTTTGAAGAATTCCGTCGGGATAGCCGTCGTTATTTTGATCAACATTCATATCCCCGCCGGGAGCTGCTATATCAACTCTTCTGCCTCTATTGCTGTAAAAAGCAATCTGCCCGTCATATCTTACCGCCGATACGGCAATGCATTCCGGAAAAGCTGCAGGATAGGAAATTTTTGCCGATTTGGAATTACCCGCCGCACAAACTATAATGACGCCTTTTTTCTTTGCATACTGGCAGGCGCGCCTTAAAATCGAAGAAGGAAAAGGCCCGCCAAGGCTCATGTTTATAACCTTCGCACCATGGTCGGCGGCAAACCTGATTGCCTCGGCAATATCCCCCACCCTTCCAAACCCGTCAGCGCTAAGAACTTTTATGGGCATGATACTGCACTTATAAGCTATGCCTGCCGTGCCTTTACCGTTGAAGGTTGACTGGGCTATTATTCCTGTTACATGGCTACCGTGTGCATGGTCATCATCTGGATGGATGTTTCTGCTCACAAAATTATAACCCTGAACAAATTTTGTATCCTGTAAATCCTCAATTTTATGAAAATTTTTATAGTCTTCAAAGGCAACACCTGTATCTATAACTGCCACGATAACGCCTTCCCCGGCAGAATCCCTCCATGCACTTCTTGCGCCCGTTTTCTCCATGCTCCACTGATATTTATACAAAGGGTCATTGGGATAAAACAAGGCGAAAAATAAATATTCAGGCTCTGCTGATTCAACCATGGGGTCTTTTGAAAGCTCGTTAACCATGCTTTCAAGATTTTCTTCAGCCACTTTTACCCGCATGAGTTTATCTTCGGCTGAATAATCGCTGTTGGGTTCAAGGGTTATGTGATGAATACTGCTGAATCTTTGCAAATCTTCAGGAGAAACATTATCCCTAATATCTACAAGAATTTCGCCGGGCACACGAATTTCTGCAGTATCCTGAGGTATTTCAATGTTTTCGTTTATCCCCTGCGCAAAAGCCGGAAGATTAAAAAGTAAACTACACTGCGGTCTTACCGCAGTGTATCCCTTCGGGCAAGTTTGTTTTGCGGCAGGAATTGCCTGAGAGGGTTGGATTCTGTCATTTTGAACGAAGTGAAGAATCTCAATCCGAGATCCTTCGCGATGCTCAGGATGACTGCGGGGTATTAGATCGCAAAATAAAAACAGGACAAGCAGGATACCGCTGATTTTAATATAAGAAAAGCTATTTTTCACGCCATTACCTCAGCTTTCCTTTTCGGGGGGGGTTAAAAAATCCTTTTCAATCTCCTCAATCTTTTTCCTGAAGCCTTCGCCCTGTAAATTGCCTGCCCACATTACAATGGCATTGTCCCTGTAATCGTAATAAGCTTTTCTGGTTCCTACTTTTACAAAGCCGAATTTTTCGTAAAGTTTAATGGCGGCATCATTTCCTTCCCTGACTTCAAGGGTTGACCAGCGCGCCCCTTTTTCCAGGGAAACTGATAATAGCTGCCAGATAAGCTGCTCGCCGATTTTTTTCCCCCTGAATTCAGGCTTCACTGCAACCGAAGTGATGTGGACTTCATCCATGATAATCCAGCCGCCGCAGTACCCGATTACTTTGCCCTCATATTTTGCCACAAGATAACAGGCAACACGGTTGTGGTGAAGTTCATTGTCAAAAGAATTATCGGGCCAGGGAGATGAAAAGGAAACCTTCTCAATCTCCTGCACTGCGGGAATGTCTTCATCCTTCATAAAATCTATTTCAATTCCTCTGAAAGTAATCATCTTTTTATTGTTATCTGCACGGGCCTTGAATAAAAAATATTTACTTCATAATACGGTTTGCCCCGTCCGGATGCTATCATCTTTTCTCCCATTTGAGCTGCAACAGATGCTCTTGAGTAATAATAAAAAGGGGGCAGAATTTGAAATTTTGTTTTAAGCCCCTGAGCAATTACATTTTCATAAGTTTCTATGCCGTCGCCAAAGAGATAAACTTTTTCATTTTTCTCATTAAGAATGGTCAGGAGTTCTTCCGGCTTTAAAACCATATACTCAGAAACTCTCTCATTATTATAATATAAAGCAGTAAAAATTTCACCCTTTCTGGCATCAATAAGAGGGCATAAAAGCCCTTCAATAAAAGGAACTCCTTTAATCATGCATTCAAGAGTATTTATGGGAGCCACCGGCACATCAAGAACCTGGGCAATGGATCTTGCCGTAACAACAGCAAGCCTTGACCCGGTGTAAGAACCTGGACCTGATGTAACGGCAACACCTTTAATATCCTCCCATTTAGCTTCATTTCTTTTAAGAAAGTCCTGCAGTGTCGGCGTAAGCCATACCAGCTGCGCCATTTTTCTATAAGCCTGAAGCTCCGATAAAATTTTCCCGTTATTTACAAGAGCGATACTGCTCATACTAAAAGCAGTATCAATTCCCAGTATAAGCATAGCCAAGCCTTTCTTTTATTTTCTTTTCAAGCCGGCTCCAGCGGGGGCTTGAGGAAGAAAAGACAATTTCCCTGCCAGACTCTTCGCCCTCGATGTAAGAAATCTCTATCATAAGAGAATTTTCAGGCAGGCGCTCTTTAATCTTTTCCGCCCATTCCACCAGGCTTACGCCATCGGAAAAAAAATATTCTTCAAAGCCAAGCTCGTCAAATTCTGAAATATTATCAAGCCTGTAAATATCAAAATGATAAACGGGCAGTTTTCCCTTATATTGATGTGTTATAACAAAAGTAGGGCTGGTGATTCTTTCCGTTATTTCCATGCCCATTGCAATGCCTTTAATAAAAACGGTCTTGCCGGCGCCAAGTTCCCCTGTAAATCCAATGCAGTCGCCGGAAGCAAGCTCCAGTGAAAGAGCTTCGCCGGTGCGGATTGTCTCCTCAGCCGAATGTGATTTCAAAGTAAATGAACGCACTTATTTACCTCTTTCACAGGCTGGAAGCCTGTGCTACTGTAGTTGCAAAGCTTGCTTTGCAATTTTTATGGAGAGCAAGCTCTCCCACTACATGTTACAAAAGCCTGTGCTACATTATTCTGCCGTCTTTAATAAACGATTCACTTCTCTTATCTTCCCGGAAAACCGTAACATCAGGTTTTGATATGAGAAAATCAAGATGATTGGTTGAAGGATTTTTGCCGCCGGGAAAATCAAGATTGTGCCCAAATGCAAAGTGCACTGTTCCAAGTTTTTTCTCCATTTCAAGAAATTCCTGCGGAATCTTTGCCTTCTTATTTATTCCCACGGCAAACTCCCCCACTACTGATGCCCACTCATCTTTCCCCAGAGCATCTTCCACCAGTTTTTTTATCTTCAAATTCCTGCACTGAATCTTCCTTACTTTTCCTTTCTCAACATCAAGAATCAAGGGAGAATCTATCGGCCCGATGCCTCCGATACCGCCGTCACAGACAAGCCTTCCTTCAAGTGAATCCTCAACGGGCCCGACGGTTATCTCTCCTGTGGGAAGATTCATCCACTTGTTGCTCTTCCAGTCAAAAATAGAGTCAGTAAAAAAATCCCTACCGGCCACAGAAAAAATAAGATTTGTACCCTTTGAGTCTTTCACGGTTATCTTTGCCGCCCCGTGCATTTTCCGGATAAGCCTGCGGGCATAATCCTTCATTTCCTGCTGTTCTTTTTCTGAAAGAGAAAGAGCTCCGTTCTCAAGCATTTCCATGTTAACTCCCGGGCAATGCCCAAGCCTGCATTTTAACCTTGTTTCAAGCTTAATAAGACTTATCCTGAAAGGCGTCTCTTTTATATTTGACCTTAAAAAATTAAGACACACATCCGGCTTTGAGCCGATAAGAGCTTCGAGAATTTCAGGCTTCACTTCCTTCCGGTTTTCTTTGCCGCCTTGCATCATTATGGTTCTTGTCCAGAGTCCTGCTTTTATCCCGCCCTTAATAAATACTTCAGCAACATCTTTCTTTTCTTCATCGCAAAATATAAGAAGTTTTTCACCGCTCACCACATCAAGAATTGATTTTAAGGCGGAGCCGGCTTTTTCTGCTAATTCAGCCATTTCTTCCTCCTCTTATAAATTTATTATTCCAGCTTCTCCTGAATGCGACTCTACCCATGAAAGAATAGATTTGTCCCTGGTAAAAAGAATTATCTGGTTTTCCTTTGAAATCTCAAGCATGAATGCTATCATCAGCTTTAAACGATTTTCGTCATAATGAACAAAGGGATCATCAAGTATAAGAGGAAGCCTTTCCCTGCTTTTGCTTAAAAGACGGGAAATGGCAATCCGCAGTAAAAGATATATCTGCTCTCTCGTGCCGAAACTTAAAACATCAGTCTTCATCGGGGTTTCCTTGCCAGGAATTTTTACGCTCACCGCAAAAGTGTTTGAATCAATAAAAGCCTCAATGTACCTCCCGTCAGTTATCCTTCCAATATATCTATCAAGCTCGGTTCTTAAATGGGGCATAAAATTCCGGTGCACTTCTTCGGCGGATTCGCTGATGAACTTTTCTGCTGTTAGAAGGGCATCACGAAATAATTCAAGCTTCCTTTTCCGCTCATCCCAGTAAGAAAGTTTTTCCTCCAGTTCAGCCTTCTCATCTGCCGTGCCCGCAAAATTCCTGATTCTTTCTGCAATAACCCCATGTTCTTTTTCTTTATCAGTTTTCTGCCGCAATATTTCAGCTCTTTTTCTTTCCAGTTCTTCCAAATTTTCCCCGGCGGCAAGGCTTGCACAGGCTTCATTTGAAGCTTTCAGTGAATCAAGCCTGCCTTCAATCAAGGTTAATTCCTTTTCCATTTCTTCAATACTTTTACCGCCTGATCTCATTTCTTTCAGCTCATCCTCTTTCCTGATTTCCCTTTGATTTGCCTCCAGCCCGGCAGAAATATCTTTATATCCTGCAATTCCCTCATTTATCTGGCTTAAAACCTCAGGTGTTGCATCCTTATAACCTGCATCAAGAACTTTTTGCAAAACCATCTCTCTTGCTTTTCTCATGTTTTCCTGGGCAGATTCCATATCTTTCTTTAAAATTAAATACTCCTGCATCACCGCTTTTTCATCAAGAAATCTCATGTATGTCTTTTCAAAGTCTTCAAGAGTGTTGAAGCCGTAAGAGGCAAGGCTTACCGTAAAATCCTTTCTAAGAGAATTCTCTTCTTCACCGAGGGACAGAATTCCGGTTCTCAGGGTCTCCAGCCTCTCAAGATTTATCTTTTGCTTTGACTTAAAATAAAAAAAACCTGAAACTCCGGCGGCAAGGGAGATAAGCGGAACCGCAAGCCACGGGAGATACTTGCCGGTAAAGATGAGAATACCACAGACGAGTATTCCAATAAATGCCAGAACGATTGAAACAAACAAGCCGGGTGACGGTTTAAGGAGTTTCTCATTCTCGCGTAAAATTGCCCTTTTTTCTTCAATGAGCAACTGTTTTTCTTTTAGTTTCTCGTCTTTTTTCTTTACCTCTTCAAAACTCCATCTGGAGACATTTTCAAACCGTTTTTGCAAAGCCTCCATTTCGTCAATTTGACAGACTTCATTTTTCAGTTTTGCCTCCGCTTGACGAAATTTATCCATGGCAGAACCTACATTTTCATAACACTTCATAAACTCTGCTTTAAATTTTTCATAATTTCCCCAATCCGCAAGAACCCTGAACTTGTTAAATTTTCCAGTTTCGGCATTTAATCTTTCCCGCTCTTCCTTAAGCTGAGTGAGCCTGCTTTCAATACTTCTTATCTCCTTAAGACGACTGTCAAAATTTTCTTTCTTTTTTAAAATTACAAGATATTCAAATTTTTTTTCCTCTTCCGAAAGCTTCTTCAATTCTTCTTCAAGGAAAACGGTCCTTGATAAATCTTCTGCCAGGGTTCTTCTTTTGCTTTCAATCTCCTCAATCTGCTTTTCAAGCTCGGCAGAAGTTTTCACCGCAACAGCCAGAGGAAGTTTTTCTCCTCTTTCCCCCATGCCTATAGCTTTTTTCAACTTATCTATTTTCTGAAGAGCTGTCTTTGCTGTTGAGTCACCTGATGAAGTATCTGTAAGTGATTGAAGAGCGGAGCCTACTTCGGCGGAATTTGAAAGTTTCTCAATCTGGCCATGAGATACAAAAGCCGTGCTTAAAAAACCTTCCCGGCTGATGCCGAGATGAGTCTTTGCAAACTCAATATTGCCTTTTCTCCCCAAGTCGTAATTTGAAGTAGCATCCCTGCTCGAAGTCAAATCAAAAACCTGCGTTAAAGGCTTTTTCTCGTTAAAATCTCTTTCTATTTGAAACTTTCTTCCATCTTCAAGTGCGCATTGAAGGCTTCCGGAAAAACCAGCTCCATCCCACGGTTCATATTTCCTTCTTATATCCTCATCCAGGCTTTTGGTTTTTCTGCTATCCGGAAAACCATAAAGAAGAGCGGCAATAGACTGCATGAGAGTTGTCTTTCCCGCCTCATTTAAACCGTAAACCACATTAAAGCCGGCAGAGAAATCGAACTCTTTATCAGCCAGCCTGCCAAAAGCGCGAATTTTTATTTTTCCAATCCTCATGGGAGGATAATCTCCTTTTTCTCAAACGCTTCAAGTCCCAATTTTAATGCCTGCTCCAGCACTTCTTTTCTTTTCTCACCGGCACTTTCCATCTCTGTAAAAATTTTCTTTACAAAGACGCCCCTTACGTTTATCTCCTCAGCTATTGACCCGTAATCAAAAGCAGGCTCCGTTTTATCTAAAACTGCGAGATAAAGAATTTCTCCCTTCAAATTGTCAGAAAGGGTTCCAGTATCAATAGATATTTCAGGGTCAATTCTGCCTTTCAGGATTACCCTTACAATATCAGTTCTCCCGTATTTTCCGGCTGCATCTTTTATTTTTTGAGCACCGTCTGCACTGCTTGAAATTCCGGTTATATCAATCTCTTCAGTTGAAAAATTAATAATATTGGTTTTTACCGGCGCCGCTGAAGATTCCCCGTTTTTTTCAACCTTTACAACAACTGCAAAATGCTCTCCTGATTCATCAAAACCGAGAGGTTCGGGGCTTCCGGGATAAATAAGCAAAGGCTTATTTTTCAAATCGCATCTCATTTTATGATAATGACCGGTAAGAGCGATTGATGCTCCTGCCTGGACAACCTCATCATATGTAAAAGGTGCATGCACAGCCTTTCCATCAGGTACAGCTCTTGTGTCAGAACCATGAAAAAGAAGAATGTTGCATCCTTCATTGTTTATTTTACGATCAAATACCCCGCAGTCATCCTGAGCATCGCGAAGGATCTCGGATTGAGATTCTTCCCCTTCGCTTCGCTCAGGGTCAGAATTACAGAACCCAACCCTCTCAGGCAACTCCTGCTGCAAAACAAGCTTGCCCGAAGGGATACCCTGCAGTCTTGCTGCAGGGTAGTTTATTTTAAATTCCTTGAGAGGCTCCCCGCGGTAATCAGGGGACGGATGAGCAAACCCCCACAGGTAAATTCCCTCGCTGATTTCAACCGGGACAAAGCGGGGCTCCTTAAAGATATGCACATTTGAAAGATTTGCCTTTTCAAGCCCTGCGTAAATTGATGAAGGCGTAAACGGGTCATGGTTCCCGGGCGCAATAAAAATTTTAACAGGTGAAAGCTTTAAAAATTCATCCTTGAGAAAACGGAAAGTGTCAGCCGATATTCTTTCTGATTCGTAAAGGTCTCCGCAGATTGTAATTATGTCAACCTGCTCCTGTCTTGCCATTTCAAAAATTTTTGCCAGGGTTGACTTTAAATTGCTCCTGAGCTTCCTCGTAAGCTCGGGCGGGAAGCCGCTTCCAGTGAAAGCGCAGTCAAGATGAATATCAGCCATGTGCAGAATTTTCACTGCCATCACTTCTCACCGCCTTTGCGGGGGCAAATTTCCCGGTAAGGACAGTACGGACAGGCATTGAATACTGGCTGTGCCTGATATTTTCTTGCCCTTATTCCTGAAGCTGCAAACCTTATTTTCTCTTCCGACTCTGCAAGGTCTTTTTCAGTTTTTATCGCCTTTCCGGCAACGCCCGACTCAAGAAAATGAAGCTCCACCCGGTCAACAACTTTGCCGGTTATTTTTTTGTAAGCAAGGGCATAAATTGAAAGCTGGAGGCTTTCTTTGGTTTTCTTGTTTGCTTCACGGGCAGTTCTTACATCGGAAGACTTATAATCAATTATCAAGACTTTTCCGTCCCGCTCGTCAATTCTGTCCCATCTTCCGATAATTCTGTTATTTTCAATCAAAAAGCTGAATTCTTTCTCGACGGCAGACGGCTTCAGCCCCTCCGCCTCTTCCTTTTCAAAAAATCTTTCAAGTACCGCTTTTCCTGCTTCAAGCCTTTTCTCCTCATGCTCCCTGGTTATAAAGCCTTCACTTACCCATGATCTTTCAAATACTTCAACCAGATTATCCAGTGTAACAGGCTCATTTTTCATCTTTCTTTTGTGGTATTCCAGAATCGCATCATGAAGCGCTTTGCCGTAAACCACGGCGTGATGCTTTAAAACCGGCACTCTTAAAATATGAACAAACTTGTACTTCAGGGGACAGGTAAGATAATCATCAATCTGCAGGTTGGAAAGAGTGAGAATCTTATCTTCCGGCATGGATGATAATGCATCCTCTCCTTCCGCCTGCATGGCAAATTTCTTTAAAGCCTCAAGGGCTGATGTTTTAAAAACTTCAATATCGGCTTTTGGAATATCAAGAGCCTCAAGAACAAAGGGACTGATTTTACGAGGCCTGGCTGTTCCATAATCTCTTGCACTGGTAAGGAGAAGCTTTTCTTTTGCCCTGGTCATGCCCACATAAAAAAGACGTCTTTCTTCCTGGAGATGAAAATCGCCGGACGGCAGAATGTCTTTCACAAGTCCGTTTGGAAGTTCAATTGGTTCTTTTCTCCCTCTCACCGGGAATTTATCGGCAACAAGCCCCACCATTATTACAACAGGAAACTCAAGCCCTTTTGCCTTATGCACGGTAAGAACATGCACTGCGTCTTCATCCATATCTACTTCGGCGGTCGGCGGATTTTCCCCGGCAGCGATAAGAAGATCAAGATGTGTTACAAACTGCGGCACCCGGTCGGATTCGCTTACCACTTCAAATCTTCTTATGCCTTCAAAAAACTTTGCAATATTCTGTATCTTTTCATCATCAGCCGTTTTGCCTGACTTGCTTAATCTTGAAAGATAGCCGCTTTCGATAATGAATTTATAAAGCAGTCTTCCGCAGGAAAGCTCTCCTGAAATTTCAGTAAATTTTTCAATATCCTCTATGATTTTTGCAATCTCTGACCTGCCTGCAGGCGTAACAGCTTCAAGCTCCTCAGTTTTTTCAAGATTCTTCATCACATGGTAAAGAGATATATTTTTCCGGTTTGCATAGGTATTGCAAAGAACAATATCCTGAATCTTTAGACTATAAAGCTCGGAACTTGAAAGGTGGTATAAACTTATACTGTCATCAAAATTAGTGATGGTACGCAGGAATGATATTAAAAGAATTATTTCATCCCTTGAATACAAGCCATGGCTTCCGCTGAACCTGAAAGGTATTGATTTCATATTTAAGGCGCGAAGATATTCATCCGCATCCCTGTTTGACCTTACAAGGACGGCGATTTCCCCGTATTTTAAGCCGGATTTAACAGCCTCTTCAACGAACCCTGCCGCGCCTTCAGCCTCAGCCGAAAGGCTGTCGAAATGACGGTGTTCAACTGCTTTTCCTGAACCGTGGACTGATTTTAGTTTTTTGTCTATGCCGTTTTTCACTTCCAGCCTGTCCGGGTTGTTATGGCATATAAGCTTGTAGGCGGTATCAAGCAAAGCCTGACCGGACCTGAAGTTTCTGGTAAGCACTATTTGTTTTGCATCAGAATAAACTTTTTGAAAATTCATTATGTTGCTGATAGCAGCACCTCTGAATTTATAGATGCTTTGATCGTCATCTCCCACAACCGTTATATTCCTGGAATCACCGCCCAGCATCTTCACCATTTCAAACTGTGCATAATTTGTATCCTGAAATTCATCAACAAGGATGTATTTGAATTTTTTGCCGTAATAATCAAGAATTGCCGGACGGGTTCTGAAAAGCTTAAGAACAAGATTTACCTGGTCCCCGAAATCTATATATCCTGCTTTAGCCATCAATTCCTGGTATTTTGCATAGGTAACGGCAATCTCTTTTTGTTGTTCCGCTATATCTTTTAACGCCTCATCTTCCGGATTTTTCATTGATTCTTCTTCAAGTTTTTGAGCATATGCAAGGTACTCTTCCGGGCTTATATCTTCATCTTTTGAGCGGCTGAAAAGCGCAAGCAGGGCGTCAAGATACCTGGTTGGGTCCCCAAGAGGCCTGTAATACTCCATGGGAAGCTCAAAAAGATGTTCTCTCAGGAATATGAGCTGTTCAGGTCTTGAAAGCACCCGGAAATCCGGATTAAATCCAATTTCAAGGCAGTGCTCTCTTAAAATCCTGTCGCCGAAAGCATGAAAAGTGCTTATCCAGACATCTGTATAGCCGTAAGGTACAAGTATGTCAACTCTTTCTTCCATTTCATTAGCGGCACGGTCGGTGAAGGTAAGGGCAAGAATCTCATCTGTTTTGCATTTTTTGGATGCAATAAGATGGGCTATCCTGCGGGTTATTACAGTTGTCTTGCCGGTTCCCGCTCCCGCCACAATAAGAAGAGGACCATCCCCAAAAGTTACAGCCTCACCCTGCTCGTCTGTTAAACCGTGCAGGATGTTTTCTTTTTCAGGGGCACTAATAACATGAGTTATTTTAGTAAAATCAAGCTTCATCTGTTCCAGCATTCTTATTACCTTTATGAGACTGCATCATATTTGTCATCACAAACATTGGTAGCACAGGCATCTTGCCTGCAATTGTCATGCGAGACTGCCAGAAGCCGGGTCCCTGCCCTAAAAGGGTGGATAAGCAATCTGCTTTTTTAATCAGGAACAACCTGCTATTAAGCAAGCAGGCGTTTTAAGGCTTCCTTTTCCTCTTCCATTATTTTTGTCATAGCGAGGGTGTTTTAGCAGCCGTGGCAATCTCGCTTTATAAAAGGATTTTCCCATCCCTTAAAAGAAAAGCTCATAATGATTTTCGGCGTTCACATGCCTCTAAAGGGCGGAATCATTAAAGCCCTTACTGATGCAAGAAAAGAATTAAACTGCGATACAGTGCAGATTTTCAGCAAAAATCCGAGGGGATGGAAACCTGCCTATGCCGACCATGCAACCACCGCCGATATTAAAATATCTCTAAATATGCATAAAATCTCTCCTCTTGTTCTTCATTCCATTTACCTTATTAACCTTGCAAGTGCAAATGACGAAATCTATGAAAAGTCAGTCAAGGCACTTGCCGAGGACCTTCTGAGGGCAGAAGCTCTGGGAGCGCAATTTCTTGTAACCCATGTGGGAAGCGGTGAAAAAGAAGAAGCCTTAAAACGCCTGCTTGATGCCATTGACAGGGCATACACCGAAACAGGAGTGCACAATACCATCCTTCTTCTGGAGAATTCTTCAGGAGCCGGGAAGCATGTGGGCGAGCTTGAATTCATCGGGCAGGTTATTAAAAAAAGCAAATGGTCAAAAAATCTGGGTTTATGTTTCGATACAGCGCACGCTTATGCCAGGGGGTTTGATCTTTCAAGCAGGAAGGGCTGGAATGAATGTCTTAAAATAATTAAAAATCATGTTGGAATGGAAAAATTATATCTTATACATGCCAATGACTCTGCATCAGCTCTTGGCTCCAAAATTGACAGGCATAAGGACATAGGAAAAGGCGGAATAGGACTTGAAGGTTTCAGAATAATGCTCAATCTTCCCGAACTTGCACGTATTCCGATGATTCTTGAAACTCCCAAAAAATCAATTGATGATGACAGAAGAAATCTTAAAGTGATAAGAAAACTGGCAGTTATATAGCAAATAATTCCACTATTACTTCCGGCGGGCTTGCAATATCACCTCAACAAATAACCTGACAGCTAAATGCTCCCAGGTTATTTGTTCCTGAACGATACGATTCTCTATTAAGTCACCGGTGTAAGTGACTTCATGATATTGTGAACCTTAAAGGTGATTTTATATCTGGGAAGTTCAAGACCAACCTCCTTGAACGCTGAATTCAGATGCTCGTTAAAGAACCTGTTTTTTGCTTCCTCTGATTCCCAGACATCAATCACCCTGAAACCGCCCTCCATAGGACCTGCAACATGCAGAATTTGACCCGCAGGTGCTTTCCCTCCGAGGTTCAAATTCAATGCTTCAATAACCTTGTCATACTTTTCCTGAGTAAAACCTCTTATCTCAAATATGTATGCAACTGACATACGGTTCACCTCCTTCTGTAATTTATATACCGCTTTTTAAAGGTATATAAACTAGTATCTCGTCCTATGAATAACCTTACAAAGTTTATCATTATGGGCGAAGCGGGAAATCCCGTTTTGAGATTGCTTTGGGACTTCATCCCTCGCAT
>JAMDEM010000179.1 GCA_023486985.1 Bacillota bacterium | reverse complement strand
GGTGAAAAAATTTGCCCTACGTAGAAAGTTCCATCCTTATAAAAGGGAACGCAGATGATATTTACAACATGGCAAAAGACATGGAAAAGTTTCCCCAGTACATGCCGGATGTGGAAAGCGTCAAGGTTCTGGAAAGAAGCGACAGCAGCACCATAACCGAATGGGTTACCAATGTGGAAGGAACACCTATTATCTGGAAAGAAGTTGACCATTTTGACGATAAAAAAAGAGCAATCACTTACCGTCTTACAGAAGGAGATCTCGACAAGTTCGAAGGCACATGGACATTCAGCGAAACACACGAAGGGACGATGGTGGTTTTAAGCGTTGATTATGATTTTGGAATCCCTGCTCTTACCGAACTTATCGGTCCAACCCTTGAACTTAAAGTAAAAGAAAATTCTGAAATGATGCTTAACGGAATGAAAGAAAGATTTGAAGGAAAAAAATAAGCAAAGGTGCGTCCCGACCGAACAGGAAGGGTTTGCAGAGCAAAAGCACGGGTTTTTTTGAAACTTCTTGGCGAACGAAAGTGAGTTTAGAAGTTTCTATAAAACCCTGATTTCAAGGATGAAGCCGGGCGAGCAGCTCGGCGAGCGCAAAGCGGAAAATTAAATTTGTTGTTTTGCGGCAGGACACTCCGCAGCAAAACTGCAGAGTTTTCGATCGCAAAATGACCGGAGGTTTTTCATTGGAAAAATTTGGATTTCTCATTCATGCGCTTGATATGCGGGATGTGGTAAGGTATGAGCCCAAAGCAGCGGGCAAGCGCGAAGTTCTGGTTGAGAAAATTTTTGAGTGGATGCCTTCCCACAAAGAATCTCACATAACCGGCATTGTTTCCACAACAGGCAGGCAGGCTGAAGGTTGGTTTGTTACTGTTCCTTTTATGCCAAGACAGTTTCTTGCCCTTAACAAAGATTTTGTCATGGGAAAAATCATTGACGCATGCAAAATAGTGGAAAAACTGGGCGGAAAAATCGTTGGTCTGGGCGGTTTTACATCCGTTGTGGGTGATGCAGGAATCAGCGTTTCAAAAATCATTAATATAGCGGTTACCAGCGGAAACAGCTATACGATAGCCACTGCCATGGAAGGTGCAGTTGAAGCCGCCAGGCAGATGGGAATTCCTCTGGAGACTGCAAATGCCGCTGTTGTGGGAGCTTCAGGTTCAATAGGAAGCGTCTGCGCACAGCTCCTTGCCAAGAAAGTAAAATCATTAACTCTTGTTGCCAGAAATCTCCCCCGCCTTAAAAAACTTGCCGAACTTATTCAGTCCCATTCCGGCACAAAGGTTGAAGTCTGCACCGATGTTTCACTCGGCGTGAGAAACGCTGATATAATCATAACCGCCACCAGCAGTACCGGCGGAATAATAAAAGCAAGCGATCTTAAACCCGGTGCGGTTGTCTGTGACGTGGCTCTTCCTCATGATGTCTGCCGTGATGTTGCAACTTTAAGGCCCGACGTGCTTGTTATCGAAGGCGGACTGGTGGAAGTTCCCGGCGATGTTAATTTCAACTTCGATTTTGGCTATCCGCCAAAAGTAGCTCTCGCCTGCATGTCCGAGACCATGATTCTTGCTATTGAAGGCAGATTTGAGAACTTCAGCCTTGGACGAGGAATAAAAATAGAGCAGGTGGAGGAAATATCAAGACTTGCAAATATCCATGGCTTTAAGCTTGCCGGTTTTAGAAGTTTTGATTCCATGGTTACGCCTGAGCAGATCCATGAAATAAGAACTCTTGCCAGAAAGAGGCAGAAAGGGTTCAAAGTTTTTACCGGAGGGGTATAGTGAAAAGGATTGTAAGCGTAAGTTTGGGTTCATCAAAGCGGGATCACAAGGTTGAAGCGGAGCTTCTCGGAGAAAAGTTCGAAATTTCAAGGGCCGGAACGGACGGAGATTTTAAAAAAGCAATCGAAGCGCTCCATGAGCTTGACGGGAAAGTTGATGCCATAGGCCTGGGCGGCATTGACGTCTATCTTCACTCAAAAAACAACCGCTATGCATTAAGGGACGGACTGCGCCTGATGGAAGCCGTTAAAAAAACCCCTGTTGTTGACGGAAGCGGCCTCAAAAATACCCTGGAAAGGGAAGTGGTAAAATACCTGCAGGAGAAAGGTCCTTTCAGCCTTAAAGGGAAAAAAGTCCTTATGGTAAGCGGCATGGACAGATTCGGCATGGCAGAGTCCCTTACCGCTGCAGGCTGCCGGATGGTTTACGGAGACCTGATTTTTGCCCTTGATAAGGACCAGCCCATAACAACTCTGGAAGAACTGGAGATGTATGCCGACAGGCTTCTGCCGGACATATGCAAACTGCCCATAAGTTTTATTTACCCAACCGGAAAAAAGCAGGAATCTGCGCCTGAGCCAAAATATTCACACTATTACGATGAAGCCGACATAATTGCCGGAGATTTTCATTTTATAAGAAAATATCTGCCTCCCAGAATGGAAGGCAAAGTAATCCTGACAAACACTGTCACGAAAGAAGACATTGAGGATCTCAGAAAAAGAGGTATTTCCTGGCTTGTAACAACAACTCCAGAATTTCAGGGAAGGTCTTTCGGCACCAATGTTCTTGAAGCAGCCCTTCTATCAATTCTGGGCAAGAAGTGGGAAGAAGTCACGCCCGAAGATTATTTGAAACTAATCAAACAACTGGACCTAAAGCCGAGAATAGAGAAATTAAATTAAAGATTCGTGGGGTTTGATTTTGCGATTGAAAACTCTGCAGCTTTGCTGCGAAGTATCGTGCTGCAAAAAAGACACACTAAAGGGAAAAGGGAGCTTGAGCGTAGAATACGGACTGAGTGGCTAACAAAACTTGGCAAAGCGAAACGGCCGCAAAATCCACTGTTTGAGACCGAGGGTTGAGTTTGGATTTTGCAGTGGAGCAAGCCTTAGTTTTGTCCACGAGGGAGTACGGAGCGAAAGCTTCCCCTTTTTCCTGTGTTTGACTTTTTTCAAAATTGCGATAAAATAGAATATCAGAGTAATTCAGGGGGTTAAAAAATGAGCGAAAAAGAGATAATTCTTACTCCGGAGGGACTTAAGAAACTTGAGGAGAAGCTGGAGTACTATAAAACTCACCACCGCAAGGAGGTTGCCGAGAGGATAAGACAGGCAAAAGAATTCGGCGAGATAGGCGAAAATTCGGAATACGAAGATGCCAAGTCCGAACAATCTTTTATCGAGGGCGAAATCATGAATCTTGAAAACATGATACGCCACGCCCGGGTAATAGATAAAAAAGAAATACACACCGATGTGGTAAGCCTGGGCTCAACCGTAAGATCGCTTGCTTTTATTATTC
>JAMDEM010000001.1:2238-3333 GCA_023486985.1 Bacillota bacterium | reverse complement strand
GGACCATGAGGCAGTTCCAAGAATCCCGCCCCTGCCTATGAAGCCGAGAGCTCTTCTAAGTTCGGGCTGGAATACGATGGGGATTGCCACCGCTATGGCTAAAATAAAATAATGAAGAACCCAGTAAACCGTTTCAAGACGCAGGATATAAGTAACCAGCATCAAAACAAGAAGCACTCCAACGCCATGAAGTATCTGAACCGCCCTTGTGCCTTTAACGAGAAGGAAAAAATAATAAAGTAGAATGGCAACAAAGGCTATATCAAAAATATCAATATACCTTATGGTAAATTTAGAAAAAATAGGTAACGGTAAATTCATTTTTCTCTAAAAAATTTCGCCGGTATCATGCCCCACAGGCATGCGGCTGTCCTCAATATATTCCTTTTGTTCAGCTATTGCTTTCCTGAGATATTTAGGCAGAGAAAAGATATACCGGTGTGTTTCGCCGTCATAAAACTTCAACTCAGTTGAAACTCTTTCCTTTATTTGTTCCTCAATAACTTTTTCAGCCATTGCCAGGGGGTCGAGTTCCTTTGATGCCATGACAAAACCCCATTCAACATCAAAAGAAGGAACTCTGGCGCGAAAACTCCTTACAATGGGAAAAACCTTTTTTAAAGTAGCATGTATTATCGTATGAAGTTCCATGGCGTGAATATCTGTCATGGAAGCCTGGAGAATGAGGACTCCCGGGGAATTGAGTCTCTTTGCAATTAAATCAAAAAATTCCACGCTGAAAAGCTTATGCGAAGGGCTGTCGGGAAGAGGCTCGGTAAGATCGCTGATAACAACATCAAATTTTTTATTCCCCGTTCCCACCACTTTTATTGCATCATCAAAAACAAGAGTGGTTCTTTTATCCCGCAAAGCGCCTCTTGACCATTCGGGCAGAAGCTTTTCGCAAAGCATAACGGTCTCTTCATCAATGTCAACCATTACTGCTTCCTCAACCGTCCGGTGGGCAAGAACCTCCCTTAAGGTGGCGCCTTCTCCTCCGCCCAGAATCAATACACGGCGCGGATTGGGATGGGTAATCATGGCTGGATGGACAATTGCTTCGTGGTAAATGAATTCGTCAAGTTCGGCAGATTG